>JADGOU010000080.1 GCA_017882835.1 Frankiaceae bacterium
CGGCGACCGGCAGCCCAGCGAGCTCCTCGCCGGCCAGCTGGTCCAGTGCACCGCCGAGCCGGCCCACCGGCGGTCGTCCGTCGTACTCGAACATGTGTTTGACTCTAACCGCGACCGCCGACAGTTTCGGTGGAGCCGGCGCCTGTCCCCGAGGTTCTTTGCATGGCGTTGGCAAGGTTCTATGCATGGCGTTGGCAAGGTATTCAAGAGCTGCCGCTCAGCAGCGAGATGCGTCCAGGCCGCTTCGGCTGCCTGTCGCGTCCCGCTCTGTCTCGTCCCGCTCTGTCGCGTCGGAGTCGCTCTGCATTGCCAGCTCCTGGCTCCGGGCGGCGAGTTCCCACGGCCCCATTGCGGACACGGACAGAGTCCAGACAAGATCGTCGATAACCTGGTCAGCGTCCGATCCACGCGCTCAAGCCGACGCAGGCGTAAGGCACAACGCGTCTGGGCATCGGCGGGGGCGTCCCTCCTGCTGCAAGGAGGAACATCGTGGCCACCCTGAATCGCTGCGACTTCTACAATGTGCGACCGCGGCACCGGCGAGCATTGACCATCGTCCCCGACTGATCGACGGGACCGACCTTGGGGGTGGGGCACGGCCCGGGCAGTGCGGATTGGTCGTTGCGGGTGTAGATCAGGTCGAGACACCCGACGGCATGGTGGGTGGCGGCGGCGCCGCCGATGTGGCCGCGCTGGCGGACCAGCTCGGGCTAGCGCTAGCTGTCGGATGCACTCCCAGGGCGGCCCCGGCGTCATGACGGGACTCCGTCGCGAATCACGTACCGCGGCGCTCGTCGGCAGCTTCACCCGCCGAGGGCATCGCCGGAGGCTCGACAACCCGCACCAGCAGTGCCGTAGGCCGGTGAAGCTGCGGATCCAGACAGCCAGCCCCAGCTAACCGAGTAACCATCCTCATCGCCGCAGCAGGCGCTCGAGCAGGGCGTCGATCGCCGCTGAGCTGGCCTCCTCGCCCGTGGGGACGACGACCTCGGTGGCGGTCAGGAACTGCCGCAGCACGCTGTGCAGGATGTTTACCCGGCATGGTGGCCCGTCCCGGGCCAGCGTCAGGTGCACCAGGCCAGCGCGGGTGTCAGGCCGGATCCGCACATCCCCGTCCCCAGTCGGCTCCTCCAACCCGTACCGCAGGAAGTCCCGCAGCACCACCCACCGCCCGCGCGGCAGGCTCGGATGGTCCGGGTGCGGCGTTATCAGCAGGGTCACCGCGAGCGGGTCCGCCTCGCGCCAGCTCAGCCGCAGCAGCGTCGTCCGACCACGGCCGGATGCACCCGCGCTGGTGACCAGCACCTCCGTGGTCACGTCATGCGTGGTCACCGCTGGCTTCCTGTCGCCGGTCTACCCCCGTCCGAGGGTGACACTTGTTAGCCGGTGGAGGCTACCCGGCCGACGCGTTCGCAGGCGGCTACGAGCCGTCAGCGGCGTAGGCTTTGGCCCGTGGCCGACCCTTCGTCGTACCGTCCGGGGCCGGGTGCCATCCCCGACTCGGCTGGGGTCTACCGGTTCCGCGACGCCACCGGCCGAGTGGTGTACGTCGGGAAGGCCAAGAGCCTGCGCAGCCGGCTGTCCAGCTACTTCCAGGACCTGCACAACCTGCACCCGCGCACCCAGAGCATGGTCACGACCGCCGCGTCGGTGGAGTGGACGGTGGTCAGCACCGAGGTCGAGGCGCTGCAGCTGGAGTACAGCTGGATCAAGGAGTTCGACCCGCGGTTCAACGTCCGCTACCGGGACGACAAGTCCTATCCGAGCCTGGCGGTGACCCTGGACGAGGAGTACCCGCGGCTGCAGGTGATGCGGGGTCCGAAGCGCAAGGGCGTGCGCTACTTCGGGCCGTACGCCCACGCCTGGGCCATCCGGGAGACCCTCGACCTGCTGCTGCGGGTCTTTCCCGCCCGGACCTGCTCGGCGGGGGTGTTCCGGCGGGCCGGCCAGGTGGGCCGGCCCTGCCTGCTGGGCTACATCGGCAAGTGTTCCGCGCCGTGTGTCGGCCGGGTCAGTGCCGCGGAGCACCGGCGCATCGTCGAGGACTTCTGCGACTTCATGTCCGGTCAGACCGCCACCTACATCCGCCGGCTGGAGAAGGAGATGGCGGCCGCGGCGGCCGCGACGGAGTTCGAACGCGCAGCCCGGCTGCGTGACGACATCGGCGCGCTCAACCGGGCGATGGAGAAGCAGGCGGTCGTTCTCGGCGACGGCACCGACGCCGACGTGGTGGCGTTCGCCGAGGACCCGCTGGAAGCAGCGGTTCAGGTGTTCTACGTCCGGTCCGGCCGAGTCCGTGGCCAGCGGGGCTGGGTTGTCGACAAGGTCGAGGACCTCGACACCGGTGACCTGGTCGAGCAGTTCCTGTCCCAGACCTACCTGGACGAGGGCAGCGAGATCCCGCGGGAGGTGTTGGTGCCGGCGCTGCCTCCGGATGCCGAGGTGGTGGCGCAGCTGCTCAGCGAGGTCCGCGGCAGCCGGGTGGACCTGCGGGTGCCGCAGCGTGGGGACAAGCGCTCGCTGCTGGAGACGGTGGAACGCAACGCCCGGCAGGCCTTCGGCCTGCACAAGCTCAAGCGCGCCTCGGACCTGACCGCCCGCTCCCGGGCGCTGGCGGAGATCGCCGACTTCCTGCAGCTGGCGCAGGCGCCGCTGCGGATCGAGTGCTTCGACGTGTCGAACCTGCAGGGCACGTCGGTGGTGGCGAGCATGGTCGTGTTCGAGGACGGTCTGGCCCGGCGCGGCGAGTACCGGCGGTTTGCCGTTCGCGACCTCGCCGGCCAGGACGACGTGGCGGCCATGGAGCAGGTGGTACGCCGACGCTTCCGCCGCTACCTGGACGAGCGCGCTGCCGCGGGGGAGTCGGTGCCGGCGCCCGACTCGGAAACCGGCCGGCCGCGCAGGTTCGCCTACCCGCCCAACCTGGTGGTGGTCGACGGCGGTCCGCCGCAGGTCCAGGCCGCCGCCCGCGCGTTGGCCGACCTCGGCATCACCGACGTGGCGCTCTGCGGCCTGGCCAAGCGGCTGGAGGAGGTGTGGCTGCCGGACCGGGATGACCCGGTGATCCTGCCACGCACCAGTGAGGGGCTCTACCTGTTGCAGCGCATCCGGGACGAGGCGCACCGGTTCGCCATCACCTACCACCGTCAGCAGCGGTCCCGGTCGATGACGGCGAGTGCGCTCGACGGCGTACCCGGTCTGGGGGAGACCCGCCGCAAGGCCTTGTTACGGCAATTCGGGTCGCTCAAGCGGCTGCAGGCGGCCGGCGTCGACGACATCACCCAGGTGCCCGGGGTCGGTCGGCGGACGGCGGAGGCGGTCGTCACTGCGCTCGCCGGCCAGCCGGCCACCCCGGCAGTCGACCCGGTGACGGGGGAGATCCTGGGCGCTCAGGACCTGGCCGAGGGACTCCTGGGATGACGGCTCCCGCTGCACCCGTCGTCGCCGGCAAGCCGAGTCCGGCGGCGGTCTTCGAGCTGGCGATCGTCACCGGCCTGTCCGGAGCCGGCCGCAGTACCGCCGCGAAGTGCCTGGAAGACCTGGGCTGGTTCGTCGTGGACAACCTGCCGCCGTCCCTGCTGGCCACCATGGTCGAGCTCGGCAGCCGGTCGCACGGCGAGGTGGCCCGGATCGCCGCGGTGGTCGATGTCCGCAGCCGGGCGTTCTCCTCCGACCTGGAGTCGGCGCTGAACGAGCTGGAGCGGCGCGGCGTTCGAGCTCGGGTGCTCTTCCTGGAGGCCGCCGACGACGTCCTGGTCCGGCGCTTCGAAAGCGTTCGCCGGCCGCACCCGTTACAGCGTGACGGCCGGCTCGTCGACGGCATCGCCAGCGAGCGCGAGCTGCTGCGGGACCTGCGCGGCCGGGCCGACCTGGTGGTGGACAGCTCGGCGCTGAACGTGCACGAGCTGCGGTCCAAGGTGGACGACGCTTTCGGCACCGGCGCCGGTACGACGCTGCAGCTGACCGTGCAGTCCTTCGGGTTCAAGTACGGCCTGCCGGTGGACTCCGACCTGGTCGCCGACATGCGGTTCCTGCCGAACCCGCACTGGGTGCCGGAACTGCGTCCGTACACCGGCCGGGACCCGGCCGTGCGGGACTACGTGATGGCGGCGCCGGGCGCGCTGGAGTTCCTCGATCGGTACGTCGAGCTGCTGACGATCGTCACCCAGGGCTACCTGCGGGAGGGCAAGCGCTACGCCACCCTCTCCGTAGGCTGCACCGGCGGCAAGCACCGCAGCGTGGCCATGGCCGAGGCGCTCGGCAGCCGGCTGCGGGCGCGCGGCCTGGACGCCAGCGTGGTCCACCGCGACCTGGGGCGGGAGTGAGCGCGGGTCCGGCGGTCGTCGCCTTGGGCGGTGGGCACGGGCTGGCGGCGTCGCTAGCCGCGCTGCGGCAGGTGACCAACCGGGTCACCGCCGTGGTGACGGTGGCCGACGACGGCGGCTCCAGCGGTCGACTCCGACGACAGCTCGGCGCCCTGCCACCTGGTGACCTGCGGATGGCGCTGGCTGCGCTGGCCGGCGAGGACGAGTGGGGACGGTGTTGGACGGCGCTGCTGCAACACCGGTTCGGCGGGACCGGCGACCTGGCCGGACATCCGGTCGGCAACCTGATCCTCACCGGACTGACCGACCTGCTCGACGGGGACGCAGTAGCCGCGCTCGAGCTGACCGGTCGGCTGCTGGGCATTCGCGGCCGCGTGCTGCCGCTGGCCAACGTGCCGCTGGAGATCCGGGCCGACGTGGCCGAGCTCGACCCGGCGGACCCGGCCGCGATCCGCGAGGTGCGGGGGCAGGTCGCGGTGGCGACCACCCCCGGCCGCGTGCTCCGCGTCCGGCTGGAGCCGCCCGCACCGGCCGCCTGCCCCGAGGCGATGGCCGCGGTCGGGACGGCCGACTGGGTCATTTTCGGCCCCGGGTCGTTGTTCACCAGCGTCATCCCGCATCTGCTCGTGCCCGGCCTGGGAGCGGCGCTGACCGCAACGCCGGCCCGCCGGCTGTTCGTGCTGAACCTGGTTCCGCAACCGGGCGAGACCGACGGGTTCTCGCCGGAGCGGCACATCGAGGTGCTGGCCGAGCACGTGCCCGACCTCGTCGCCGACGTCGTCCTGGCCGACACGGCGGCGATTCCGGACCCCGACCGGCTGCGCGCGGCGGCCGCGGCGATCGGCGCCCGGTTGGTGCTCGCCTCCGTGGCCGCCCCCGACGGCAGCCCTCGGCATGACCCGGCGCTGTTGGCGGCGGCGTTCCGTCGGGCATTTGACTGCGCACCGTGTGGATGTGACACCGTTGCGTGAGCACGGGGGCGAGCCGGGGAGACAGCCACAATGGCCATGACAGCCGGAGTCAAGGACGAGCTCAGCCGTCTGCCGGTGACCAAGCCGTGCTGCCGGCGGGCCGAGATGGCGGCGTTGCTGCGGTTCGCCGGTGGCCTGCACCTGGTGTCCGGCCGCGTGGTGGTCGAGGCGGAGTTGGACACCGGTTCGGCGGCCCGCCGGTTGCGGCGCGAGGTCGCACAGGTCTTCGGGCATTCCAGCGACGTCCACGTGCTCGCCGCCGCCGGCCTGCGGCGGGGCAGTCGGTACGTCGTGCGGGTGGCCCGAGACGGCGAAGGCCTGGCCCGCCAGACCGGACTGATCGACGGTCATGGCCGGCCGGTGCGCGGGCTGCCACCGCAGGTGGTCTCCGGCTCCACCTGCGACGCGGCGGCGGCCTGGCGCGGGGCCTTCCTGGCGCACGGGTCGCTGACCGAGCCCGGTCGCTCGGCCAGCCTGGAGGTCACCTGCCCCGGGCCGGAGGCGGCGCTGGCGTTGGTGGGGGCCGCCCGCCGGATCGGCGTACCGGCCAAGGCCCGCGACGTCCGCGGCGTCGACCGGGTCGTGATTCGCGACGGCGACGACATCGGGGCCATGCTGACCCGGCTCGGGGCCCACGACAGCGTGCTGGCCTGGGAGGAGCGCCGCATGCGCCGCGAGGTCCGGGCCACCGCGAACCGGCTGGCGAACTTCGACGACGCCAACCTGCGCCGCTCGGCCCGCGCCGCCGTCGCGGCCGGGGCCCGGGTGCAGCGCGCCATGGAGATCCTCGGTGCGGACGCGCCCGAGCACCTACTGAGCGCCGGCCGACTGCGGATGCAACACCCCCAGGTCAGCCTGGAGGATCTCGGGCTGTTGGCCGACCCCCCGATGACCAAGGACGCGGTCGCTGGGCGCGTACGCCGGTTGCTCGCGCTGGCCGACCGACGGGCTGCGGAGATCGGCATCCCGGGCACCGAAGCCAGCGTCACCCCGGAGATGCTGACCTCGTAGCCGGCCAGCAGGGGCCACCGCCGCCCGACCGCCTGACCGACCGCCCGAAAGCCCGGGACGAAGGCCCCCGCCCCGACCGTCCGCCTCTTCCGTTAGGGTCCGCGCAGGACCGCGGGCAGACCGCACAGTCGAGGAGTTCAGGAGCAGCCGCAGTGACCATTCGAGTAGGCGTCAACGGGTTCGGTCGCATCGGACGCAACTTGTGGCGAGCCGTCGCTGCCGGATCGAGCGACATCGAGATCGTCGCCGTCAACGACTTGACCAACACCAAGACGCTTGCCCACCTGCTGAAGTACGACACGGTGCTGGGCAAGCTGGACCGCGACGTCACGATCACTGGTGACGGCATCCGCGCCGGGGACAGCACCTTCCGCGTCCTCAGCGAGCGGGAGCCGAGCGCGCTGCCGTGGGGCGACCTGGGCGTCGACGTCGTCGTGGAGTCCACCGGGCGGTTCACCAACGGCGCGGACGCCGCCAAGCACATCGCCGCGGGCGCCAAGAAGGTCATCATCTCGGCCCCGGCCAAGGGCGAGGATGCCACCTTCGTCATGGGTGTCAACGACGGCGACTACGACCCGGCTGCGCACAACGTCGTCAGCAATGCATCCTGCACCACCAACTGCGTGGCCCCGATGGCCAAGGTGCTGCTGGATAACTTCGGGATCGTCAAGGGCATGATGACGACGATCCACGCCTACACCAATGACCAGGTCATCCTCGACTTTCCGCACGAGGACCTGCGCCGGGCGCGAGCCGGCGCGGCCAATATCATTCCTACCTCTACCGGCGCAGCCAGGGCCACGTCGCTGGTGCTCCCCGAGCTCAAGGGCAAGCTAGACGGCATCGCCATGCGCGTCCCGGTGCTGGACGGCTCGGTGACCGACCTGGTCGTAGAGCTCGAGCGCGAGACCACCGCCGAGGAGATCAACGCGGCATTCAAGTCGGCGGCCGATGGGGTGTTGAAGGGCTACCTCTACTACACCGACGACCCGATCGTGTCCTCGGACATCGTCGGCTCGCCGGCCTCGTGCACGTTCGACTCCCTGCTCACGTTGGCCAGCGGCACGCAGGCCAAGGTCATCGGCTGGTACGACAACGAGTGGGGCTACACCCAGCGCCTGCTCGACCTGACCACCCTCGTCGGCTCCCGGCTGTCCTAGAGCAGCCGTGCGCACCCTCGACGACCTTCTTCGGGAGGGGGTCGCCGGACGGACCGTGCTCGTCCGCAGCGACCTCAACGTCCCGCTGGACAATGGCCGAATCACCGACGATGGCCGGATTCGGGCCAGTTTGCCGACCATCACCGAGCTGGCGGCAGCTGGTGCCCGGGTGCTGGTCTGCGCGCACCTGGGCCGGCCCAAGGGGCAGGTGAAGCCGGAGTACTCGCTGGCGCCGGTGGCCGAGCGGCTCGCCGAGCTGCTCGGCCAGCCGGTGCCGATCGCGCCCGATGTCGTGGGTGACGGCGCCCGGGCGACAGTTGCCGCGTTGTCCGACGGCGACGTGGCCCTGCTGGAGAACGTTCGCTTCGAACCCGGCGAGACCAGCAAGGACTCAGCCGAGCTGGGCGCCTTCGCCGACCAGCTGGCCGCACTGGCCGACTGCTACGTCGACGACGCCTTCGGCGCGGTGCACCGGGCGCACGCCAGCGTCTCCGGCGTGGCCGAGCGGCTGCCACATGCCGCTGGTCGGCTGGTGCTGGCCGAGGTGGACATGCTGCGCCGGCTCACCGAGGACGTGACCCGGCCGTACGTCGTGGTGCTCGGCGGATCCAAGGTCTCCGACAAGCTCGGGGTCATCTCCGCCCTGCTCGGCAAGGTGGACCGGTTGCTCATCGGCGGCGGAATGTGCTTCACGTTCCTGGCGGCCCAGGGCCTTGACGTCGGCAAGTCGCTGCTGGAGACCGACCGGGTGGACACCGTCCGCGGCATCCTGGACGACGCCGCGGAGCGCGGGGTAGAGATCGCCCTGCCGGTCGACGTGGTGGTCGCCGACGCCGTCTCTGCCGACGCGACACCCGCTGTCGTGCCCGCCGCCGCCATTCCGGCCGACCGGCTGGGACTCGACATCGGGCCGGAGACCGTGGCCCGGTTCGCCCAACTGCTCGGGGATGCCAACACGGTGTTCTGGAACGGGCCGATGGGTGTCTTCGAGCTGGCGCAGTTCGCGGCCGGCACCCGCGGCGTCGCCGAGGCGATTGCCGCGGTTGACGGCACCACGGTGGTCGGCGGCGGCGACTCGGCCGCCGCGGTTCGCCTGCTCGGTATCGGCGAGGACCGGTTCACCCACATCTCGACCGGCGGCGGCGCGTCGCTGGAGTACTTGGAAGGCCGGGTACTCCCGGGCCTGGCCGCACTGGAGGACTGACGATGGCATCCCGCTCCAGCCGCCGCCCGCTGATGGCCGGCAACTGGAAGATGACGCTGAACCACCTGGAAGCCATCGCCCTGGTGCAGAAGCTGGCGTTCACGCTGACCGAGCCGGAGCTCCACGACGTCGAAGCGGTCGTGCTGCCGCCGTTCACCGACCTGCGTAGCGTGCAGACCCTGGTCGACGGCGACAAGCTGCACATCTCCTACGGCGCCCAGGACCTCTCGCCCTATGACGCCGGGGCCTACACCGGCGACATCAGCGGCGCCATGCTGGCCAAACTGGGCTGCAGTTACGTGGTCGTTGGGCACTCCGAGCGTCGGCAGTACCACGCGGAGGACGACGCGGTCGTCAACGCCAAGGTCAAGGCAGCCTTCCGGCACGACCTCACGCCCATCATGTGCGTCGGCGAGGGACTGGACATCCGCCGGGCCGGCACCCACGTCTTCCACTGCCTGAGCCAGCTGACCGGTGGGCTCGACGGCATTCCGGCCGAGCAGGCCCGCCGCATCGTGGTCGCCTACGAGCCGGTGTGGGCGATCGGCACCGGAGAGGTGGCCACGCCCGCCGACGCCCAGGAGGTCTGCGGGGCGCTGCGGACCCGGCTGGCGGAGCTGTACTCGGGGGACCTGGCCGACGGAGTGCGGGTGCTCTACGGCGGCTCGGTGAAGTCCGGCAACATCGCTGGCATCATGGCGGAGCCCGACGTGGACGGTGCCCTGGTCGGCGGTGCCAGCTTGGACGCCGAGGAGTTCGCCAAGATCTGCCGGTTCGACCGCGACGCTGGCTGACCCCACCCGGCGTCGCACGGCCCGAAAGGGCAGCCGCACCGCCCAACACCTGCTTGCGGTCCTTCGGTCGTGTCTCTGGACGCACGATCTTTCGCGCCTATGATTCGTTCATCCGACCAGCCCGGCACGGGTTGGTCCTGGTCGCGCCTCCGCCGCCGCCGGCGAAGGCAGGAGGAGCAGCACGTGCGCAGACTTCAGAAGCGGGTGTCGCTCGTCGTCCCGGTCGCGTTGCTGGCACTTGGTGCCGCCGCCTGTGGTGGCAGCAGCAGCAACAGCGGCTCCTCGAACAGCGCCGAGCCCAACACCACAGCGACGGTCAAGCAGGGCGGGACGCTGACTTTCGCCTCGGAAAAGGTGCCTGAGGGTTTCAACACAAACACCAACTCGGACAACACCTTTGACACTCAGCAGCAGATGTCCCCGCTGGCTCCCTGGGTGTTCAACCAGACCCCCGACATTTCCACCGTGGCGCTCAACACCGATCTGTTGGACAGCGCCGAGCTGACCAACAAGAGCCC
>JADGOU010000081.1 GCA_017882835.1 Frankiaceae bacterium
CCGCCGTTGATCAAGATCAGCCGCAGTTTGGACTCCATCGGGGACTCGGTTGCGGGCTCCGACAGCGCGAGGCGGTGTGGCACTCGGCGGACCCCGCGCCAGCCGGGATGCGCCGCCGCGAAGTCGAGCACCTGCCCAGCGGTGACAAGCTCCGCGTGCAGCAGCGCGTCGAGCCCAACCATTCCGGCGACCTCGTCCGGTTGACGGGCGAAGTCGAAGGCCGTTCGCAGGGGCGTGGTCACCGGCACGGCCTGCGCCAGGGTTACGTCAGCCGCTGTGAGCAGCGCCCGTCGAATCCGCAACGACGGGTGCGGCGCGTGGGCCGCGCCCCGCGGCAGCGTCACCTCCAGCGGCTCATCACCGGTTCGTACGTCGACGCCGTGTAGCCACGCCGCCGAGCTCCCGGTTACCGCCGCTCCCGATGGCAGCACCAGGGCCGCCGCCCGGGCGCGCAGCGTCACGGTCTCCGGCAGGCTCGCGGCGGCGTACACGTCCGGCAGTAGGCGCCGCCAGCAGCCGCTGCGCAGCCGGCTCCAGCTAACCAGACCGGCTCGGACGGCGGCACTGCCGCGGAAGGGGGCGCCGGTCAGCTCGGCGGCAACCTGGGGATGAGGAGGCACGGCAGCCACTCTGGCAGCACGACGGCCCGCCGCCGAGCTTTGTCCACAGGGCAGCAGCGCCTGATGCGGACAGTTCTTCCTGCCGCGGCGCGCTGCGGCCGCGTCCGGCCTTTCAATGCGGCGATGTTGAGCCTCCGTGCGTATCAACTGCCCGGATCCGCACGTGGGCTCAACATCGGCGAGTGCAGGGGGCCGGCTGCTACCTCGGCTCGGGCGGCTCGGGCGGCTCCGGCTCGAGGGCGGCTGCCCGAGCCTGCGCCCGTCGCTGCGAGGCGCGCGCCGAGCGCGCCAACCCCAGCAGCGCTATCCCCAACCCCACCGGGGCCAGGAACGCCGCCACGTTCACCAACAGCGGCCGATTGGGGTGGCCGAGGAAGAACGGCACCAGGTCGGCCAGCACCGCTACCACGCCGACCACGAACACGACAGCACCGGCCCGGACCAGGCCGTCACCTGGTCCGGGTGCGGTCGTCGCGCGGTGCTTGGCGGCCATGAATCAACCAGACTCTGAATCAACCAGACGCTGACCGCGCTACGGCACTCGGCCTTCGCCCTGCTGGTCGGCACCGCGGGTCAGCGCCTCCGGATAGTTCTGCTGGGTTTCGGGTGACGCGGTCAGTCCATCCGCCGCGGCCAGGTAATCGGCGTCGATGGCGTCGGGCTCGGCCAACGCGTTGGCGTCGGCCTCGAACCCGGCCTCGATCTCCGCCCGATCGTCGGTGGACTGCTCCGGGGTAGTCATCAGGTGTTCTCCTCGGTCGGTGTCGTTCTGCTCCGGGGTGGTTGGGCGCCCAGGCGCCCCCGGCAAGCCTGCCCCCCGGATGCCGTCGGATAACCGCTGCCGCCGCGGATTGGCAGCATGGGAGCCGCACCCCAGCCATATCCCGTTCCGGCGAGCGCACCCGCCCGTTAGCCTTGGCTTCCGATCGCGGCCAGTGCAATTGCGGCCGTCCAAACCCGCGCAGTACGCAACCGTGCAGATAGAGGTCTCCCGTGCCTACCGGCAAGGTCAAGTGGTTCGACAAGGCGAAGGGCTTCGGCTTCGTTACTCGCGATGACGGCGGGGACGTCTTCGTCCCCAAGGGCGCGCTGCCCGGCGGTGTGGACGAGCTGAAGGCCGGCGCCCGGGTGGAGTTCGGCGTGGCTGAGGGCCGGCGGGGCGAGCAGGCGCTCTCGGTGCGGATCCTCGACGCCCGCCCCTCACTGTCGGCAGCGGCGGAGGAGGCTAAGCGCCACTCACCCGACGAGCTGCACGGCATGATCGAGGACATGATCAAGGTACTGGACGTGGTACAGCGGGACTTGCGCCGCGGTCGCTACCCGGACCGACGCGCCGCCCGCAAGGTCGCCGAGGTGGTGCACGCGGTCGCCAGCGAGCTCGAGGAATGACCGACTGCCGCTGGGAAGCGCGGGCCACCACGCCAGCCGGCCGGCTTGGCGCCTGGACCCGGTCAACGACGACCAGGTGGACATCTGCGCCGGAGCGGCTCAGTGCAAGGCGGAGGTCGGCGTCGGGGGCACCAGTCCGGCGGCGGCGGCCCGGTCGAGGAGTCCATCCACCGCGGCATACCCCTCGGTCCCGAGGTCGGCGCTGAAAGAGTTGACGTAGAGCGCGATGTGGGCGTCGGCGACCGCCGGGTCCATCTCCTGAGCGTGCGCCAGGACGTAGTCCTGGGTGGCCGCCGGGTCAGCCCACGCCGCGGCCAGTGAGCGCCGGATGGCGTCGGTCAGCGGTGCCGGGTCCAGGTCGCGTCGTGCCACGATCGCGCCGAGCGGGACGGCCAGCCCGGTCTCGCGCTCCCACCAGTCGCCCAGGTCGGCGACCGCGGACAGTCCGTACGCCGGGTAAGTGAACCGCGACTCGTGGATCACCAGCCCGGCGTCGACCGACCCGGCCTGCACACTGGGCATGATCTGATCGAACGGCATCACCACGATCTCGCCGATGTCGTCCGGCACCACCGCCTGTGCCCACAGCCGCAGCAGCAGGTACGCCGTGGTGCGCTCGCCGGGGACGGCGATGCGGGCGCCAGGCAACGCCCCCGGCTCGGCCGGCCGTGCGGTCAGCACCAGCGGCCCACAGCCGCGCCCGAGTGCCCCGCCGCAGGGCAGCAGCCGATAGTCGGCGAGCAACCAGGGCAGCGCGCCGTACGACACCTTGACGATGTCCAGGGCGCCGCGGGCGGCCAGAGTGTTGCATTCGCCGATGTCGGCGTAGGCCACCGTGACCGGCGGAGCGCCGGGGACCCGCCCGTGCACCCATGCCCGGAAGATGAACGTGTCGTTCGGGCACGGCGAGATGCCGAGCGTCAGCGGGTCGGCCCGCGCCGGGTCGGTCGTCGGTTGCGCGCTCATCGCGGTAGCGGTCTCGCGACGATGGCGGCGACCACTCGAGCAAGCGCCGCCAGCGCGCCCGGAATGTCCCAGGCGGCGACGTCCCGGTCCCCGACCACGTTGCTGATGGCGCGCACTTCGCCGACCGGTACGCCGTACGGTGCGGCCGCGGTGCGCACCCCGAAGCCTTCCATCGCCTCGGCCACCCCACCGAACCGGGCGGCCAGCGCGGTGGCCCGGGCGGCCGTGCCGGTAGCGGTCGAAACCGTGAGGACCGGACCGGTGACGACCGCGCAGCCGGCAGTGCGCGCGCGGTCGGCCAGTGCGGCCGTCAGCTGCCGCGGGACCGGGTAGGTCGTCTCGCCGAGGCCGAGGTCCGCCAGTGTCAGCGGCCCGTTCGGCGAGTCCGCCCCGAGGTCCGCAGCGACCAGCGCGTCGCCCACCACGATCGCGCCCCGATCGGCCCGCCCGGTGAACCCACCACCGACCCCCAGGGTGAGCACGACGTCGTACGGCGGGTCCAGCGCCAACGCGGTAGCGGTCACCGCCGCGGCGGCGGCCGGTCCGACGCCGCCGCAGACGCAAACCATCGGACCGGCGCCGGTGTCGACGGCGACGGCGTCGAACCGGCCGATCCGGCGCGCCGACGTCGCCGGCAGCTGGGAGACGACGGCCGCCCGCTCCGCCGCCACCGCGGTGACCAGGAGCAGCCGGCGGGGCGTCAGGTCAGTCCTTCTGGGCCAGCACCACGCGCCACTGCGCCGTCGGGGTGAGCTTGTCCCCGTCGGCCCGGAGCCGGACGATCTGCATCTGGGCCAAGCCGCCCTGCCCCTGGGCAGCCTGGGCCTGAACGACTTGGGCGATCGCGTCGGCGGTGACGGCGACGAAGTGGTCCTTCTGCAGGTTGCTCACCTGCTGACCGTTGATGGCGACCAGCCAGCCCTGATGGGCGACCGCCCGCGGGACGTCGACAGTCACTCGGGTACCGGGAGCCACGTTGAGAACCGGCGCGTTGACCGCCCGCTGCGGACACTGGCCGTCCGCCGGGACCTTGTTGTCCTTGCACCACCGCTCGGCGTCGACGGTCACCACCGCGCGGTCGGAGCGGACCGTCACCTTGGGGGTCGGCTGCTGACAGCCGGTCAGCACAACAAGCGCGACGGTGGCACTAGCGGCGGCCGCGAGGCGGCGGGCGGTCATGGTCGCTCCGGAGGCGCGGTGGGATGGCGGGTCGGACGCGAGCGAAGGCTATCGGGTCCGTTGCCACCGTGGGCCGGCCCGCGTGGCTGGGGTGGCTGGTACCCGCGCCGGCTCGGTCGACCCGCGGGGCCGCGATCGGTGGGTGTGCAGCGAGTGCAGGGTGGTGGCGAGTGCCACCGTGAGCCCCCCGCTCGCCACCCCGAAGCCGAGCGTTCCGTGCAGCGGCAGCGCGATCCCCACGGCGCCGCCGACGACCCAGGCAAGCTGTAGGACGGTCTCGGACCGAGCGAACGCCGACGCCCGGACCTGTTCGGCGGTGTCTCGCTGGATCACCGCGTCCACCGCCAGCTTGCCGAGGCTGGCGGCGAAGCCGCCGACGAAGGCGACGGTCAACGCGCTGACCGTGCCGAAGAACCAGGCTCCAGCGACGCCGGCAACCGTGGCGGCCACCAGGACCGCCGTCAGCAGCGACTCGGGCGTGTGGTCGGGTAGCCGGGCCCCGCTCCAGGTGCCGGCGAAGCTGCCGGCGGCAGCAGCGGCCGCCAGCAGCGCGATCCCGGTGTTGCCCGCACCCTGCGCCCGGAGCAGGAAGGCGAGGAAGAGGGTGAGGAACCCGGCAAATGCCCGCAAGGCCGCTGCCGCCCGCAGCGCGGTGACCACCGCGGGGCCCACGATGCGCTGCTTCGGCAGCTGCGCGGGTTCGGGCGTCGCTCGGGTCCGGGCGGGTCGGGCGCCCAGCCGACCGGGCGTCCAGTTGGCGGAGCCAACGTCGTCGCGAACGTCCACCTGCGCCGGCAGCCGGAGCGCGACCACGGTCGCGGCGGCGAAGACGGCGGCGGCCAGCCCCAGTGGCCAGGCCGGGCCGAGCAGGTGGCCTACACCCAGTCCCGCCGGCACCGCGACGGTGGAGACGACCAGGCCGGCGAAGGTGAGCCGGGCGTTGGCAGCCACCAGCGTGATCTGCGGGGGCAGCAGGCGAGGGACGACGGCGCCGCGGGCCACGCCGTACGCCTTGGACAGCACCAGCACACCAAAGGCCACCGGGTAGAGCTCGATGCTCGAGTACCAGCGGGCCATGCCGACCGCGAGCAGCGCCCGCAGCAGCATGGAGCCGGCCAGCGCCAGCCGCCGGCCGCGGCGTAACCGGTCCAGCACCGGGCCGACCACCGGGGCCACCACGGCGAACGGCGCCATGGTCAGCAGCAGGTAGAGCGCCACCCGGCCGCGGGCCTGGCCGACCGGGACGGCGAAGAACAGCGTCCCCGCCAGGGCGGCGACGACCAGCGCGTCGGCCGCGCTCTGCAGGGCGTGCAGACCGAGCAGGTCCGCCAGGCCAGTCTCACCGGCTCCGGAGGACCGGGCCGCCGCGCGCACCCGCCGGACCGCTGCGCGGGTGAGATCGACGACCCACATGCCCTCAGTCTCGCCTGTCGGCCCCCAGTGCGGGAGGATGGCTGGGTGACCACAGCCACGCGGCCGCTCCGGGCGCCGAACCGGACGTCCCGCGCCGCTCTCCCGGACGCGGCCTGCGCCGCCGCCGTCGACCGCGCCCAGGCCGCGGCGGTGGAGGTCGGCGGCGCGTCCGTGGGCGAGCACATCGGCCTGGAGGTCGACGGCGACCGGGTCGTGACCCACCTGTTCGTCAGCACCAACCAGGCGTACGTCGGGTGGCGCTGGCAGGTCACCGTCGCCCGCGCCTCCCGCGCCAAGGCGGCCACCGTGGACGAGGTCGCGCTGCTGCCCGGTCCGGAGGCGATGCTGCCGCCGGCGTGGGTGCCGTGGAGAGAGCGGCTGCGCCCTGGCGACCTCGGCGTCGGTGACCTGCTGCCCACCGAAGCCGACGACGACCGGCTGGTCCCGGCGTACGCGGCCGGGGACGACCCGGAGCTGGACGATGTGGCCTGGGAGCTGGGCTTGGGCCGGATCCGGGTGCTGTCCTTGCTCGGGCGCGACGAGGCCGCCGAGCGGTGGTACGACGGGGATGCCGGCCCTGCTGTCAAGATCGCCAAGGCGGCACCGGCGCGCTGCAGCACGTGCGGCTTCCTCACCGTTCTCGTCGGCGGGCTGCGCCAGCTCTTCGGCGTGTGCGCCAACGAGTACGCCCCGGACGACGGGCGGGTGGTCTCCCTCGACCACGGCTGCGGTGCGCACTCCGAGGCGCTGGTGGTGTCCTCGACCCCGGCCCCGGGGCGGCCGGTCGTCGACGAGCTGGTCGTCGGGGAGCTGGCCGAGTCGGTTGTGGCATACCTCGACGAGCCGGTGGTGGCCGACGTCGACGAGCCCCTCGGCCACTCCTGAGTTCCGCGCTGAGCGACCCCTTTGGCACTGCCGGCCTACGCGAGCGGGTGCTGGCGGCCTGGTCCGCCTCGCCGGCTCGGTTCCGCGAAGACGCCAACGCCGAGGAGGACCTCGCCCGCGGCGCCTACCGCGACCGGGTGGTGATCGAGCTGGCGCAGAACGCGGCGGACGCCGCGGCGGCCGCCGGCCGGCCGGGCCGACTGCGGCTGACCCTGCGGTACGACGTCTTGACCGCGGCCAACGTCGGTGCGCCGCTGGACGCCGCCGGCGTACAGGCGCTGTCGACGCTGCGGGCGTCGGCCAAGCGCTCAGCCGGCACCGTCGGCCGGTTCGGCGTCGGCTTCGCCGCGGTGCTCGCGCTCACCGACGCCCCGGAGGTCCGCTCGCGCACCGGGTCGGTGGCCTGGTCAACGGCCCGGACGGCGCAGCTCGTTGCGGGCATCGACGCGCTGGCGCCGGAGCTGGCCCGCCGGGCCGGCACGGTACCGGCGCTGCGGCTGCCGTTCCCGTCGACGGGGGCACCGCCTGCCGGCTGGGACACCGAAGTCGTCCTGCCGTTGCGCGACGCGGCCGCGCGGGCCACGGCGCACCAGCTGCTGGCCGCCACCGACGCCGCCCTGCTGCTGGCGCTGTCGGCGCTGACGGCTGTCGAAATCGACATCGACGGCATCGTCCGGCGGCTGACCGCGGGTCGGGACGGAGCGGACCTGGTCATCGTCGACGGCCGCGTCGACGGCGCAGTGCCGACCCGGTGGCGGACCGCGGCGGCGGCCGGTGAACTCCCGGCCGCGCTGCTAGCCGACCGGCCGACCGAGGACCGCGAGCGGGCGCACTGGTCGGTGCGGTGGGCTGTTCCGGTCACGGCGGCCGGGGTGCCGGTCCCGCTGCCGGCCACCACGTCGGCGGTCGTGCACGCCCCAACGGCGACCGATGACCCGCTGACCCTGCCGGCACTGCTCGTGGCGACGTTGCCGCTGGACCCCGGCCGCCGGCGGGTGGCTCCTGGACCGTTGCTGGACTGGCTGCTGGAGCGCGCCGCCGAGGTCTACGCCGACCTGCTTCCGGACCTGGCCGCGGACCCGGCCGTGCTGGCGTTGGTGCCGACCGGACTGCCCGCCGGCGAGGTCGACGGCCGGCTGCGGGCCGCGATCGGCGAGCGGCTGCGCGTCGTACCGTTCCTGCCGGCGGCCAGCCCCGCAGATATGGATCTGGGGCTGCGGCTGCAGTCCGCCGACGCCGTCGCGCTCGACCTGGTCAGCGCGACCGGCCCGGCCGTCGAGGTCCTGGCCGAGGTGCTGCCCGGACTGCTGCCCGAGCCGTGGTGCCGACCGGCCCGGACGGCGGCGCTGGCCGCGCTGGGGGTCCGGCGGATGGTGACCGCGGACGTGGTGGACGTGGTCGCCGGCGTGCACCGACCGTCGGAATGGTGGCGCGGACTGTACGCCGCGCTCGCCGACGCCCCCGACCGCGAGGCGCTGGGCGCGCTACCGGTGCCGCTCGCCGACGGCGGGACGGCAACCGGACCACGCGGGCTGGTTGCCGCGGGCCGGGACGTACCGGCCGACGCGCTGGCCGTGCTGGGGCTGCGCGCCGTACACCCGGACGCCGAACACCCGCTGCTGCTGCGGCTCGGGACCGTGGCGGCGACTCCGCGAGCAGTGCTGGCCGACCCGCGAGTGCGGGCCGCGGTCGCCGCGTCGTACGACGCCGAGGACCCGAGCCCGGTCGCCGACGCCGTGCTGGCGTTGGTGGCGGCGGCCGGGGTGGCTGCGGGCGAGGAGCCGTGGCTGGCCGAGCTCGCCCTGCGCGGCGCCGACGGCGAGTTCTACCCGGCCGGCGAACTGCTGCTGCCGAATTCCCCGCTGGTGGGCGTGATCGATCCGACCGCGCCGTTCGGGGTGGTCGACGAGGCGCTGGTTGCCGCCGTCGGGCCTGACGTGCTGGCGGCCGTCGGGGTCCTCACCACCTTTGCCGTCCTGCGCGCGACCGACGTCCCGGTCGACCCACAGGCCGTCGCGTTCGACCTGGACGGCGAGGCGGACTGGCTGGCCGACGTGGACGGCCGGGTTCCCGCCGGGACCGGGTTGGCCGTGGTCGCCGAGCTGACCGCCGTTCGCGACCTCGAGTGGGTGGCGGCCGACCGATGGGACGCCGTGCTACGGCTGCTCGCCGCGTTCCCGCTGCGCGCGCAGGTGAGCGAGCCGGCGTTGGTCCGACTCGGCTCCGGCGGCCGGCTGGAGGTCCCGTCGTACACCCGGTGGTGGCTGTCCCGGCATCCGGTCCTGGGTGGCGAGCGCCCCGACGCGCTGCGACTGCCCGACGGCGACCCAGCGTTGGTCGGCCTGTACGACGTGGTGCACAGCGAGCTCGACGAGGCGTTCCTGCGCACGCTGGGCTGCCCGGCGACCGTGGCCGACGTACTTGCTGAGCCCGCCGCCGCGCTGGACCTGTTGGACCGACTCGGTGACCGGAAGCGCTCCGTCGACCGCCGGGCGGTGGCGGGACTGCACGCCCAGCTCGCCGCCGTCCTGGGGGAGCCCGAGCCGCCACCGGAGCGCGTCCGCGCGGTGCTCGACGGCGGCGCCCACGCGGTCCCGGCAGGGTCCGCGGTCGTGGTGGAGGCCCCCGACCTGCTGCCGCTGGTGGGCGGCTGGGCCGTCGTACCGGCTCCGGCGTCGGCCGCGGAGGCGGTGGCCCGGCTGCTCGACGTGCCGCTGGCCGGGGAGCTGGCGGGCTACGAAGTGGTCTCCCAGGGGATAGTCCGGGTGGTGCCGGGCGTCGTGGCCGAGCTGCTGGGGGCGGCCGCGCCGGGCGAGTACCGCGAGCACGACCCGCTCGAGGTGCTCGACGCGGCCGGCAGCCGGGTGCAGCCGACCTGGCGGTACCTCGACGACACGGTGCACGTGGACCGGGCCGCGGGTGCCCCAGCCCTCGGTCGCGCGCTGGCGTGGGCGGCCGGGCAGTGGCCGCAGCGGCATGCGGTGGTAGCGGTACTGGCTGACCCGGCGCTCGGGCCGCTGCTGGCGGCGGAGGCCGACCTGGACGGCTGAGCTTTGGGCGCTGAGCTCCGGCCGGCGCCGTTCACCGCGCCCGGTCGCGGGAGATCGCCGCCCGGCGGCGTTGGCAGTACCGGACGCCGGCCAGGCCCAAGACAACGCCGACAGCACACGTGGCCAGCCACCAGCTGGTGTGGTGGGCGGCCAATCGGGCGCGCACGGCGAGCAGCACGAAGAAGGCAACCGCCCACAGCGCTGTACCGATCGCGACCACGCGGACGTCGTCGGTCTCCAGGGGCGCCGGATCGGGACGGCGGGGGGCGGCCATGTTGGCCACGCTAACGCGGGCGGGAAGCATCGGCTACCACGACGCGTTGGCCATATCGTGAGTTACGCTAACGATATGACCCAGGCGGCCCGGACCGACGCTGACCGGACCGATGCCGACCTCTCCGGCGTGCTGCGGCTGGCCGTGATGCGGCTGGCCCGCCGGCTGCGCAACGAGCGGGTGAGCACCGACCTGACCCTGAGCCAG
>JADGOU010000082.1 GCA_017882835.1 Frankiaceae bacterium
CGGCCGGCAAGTCGGCCGGCAAGGCGGCCAACAAGGCGGCCAACAAGGCGGCCAACTCCCAGACGGCATCTGCCGGTCAGGTCACACCCGCCGTTGATGCCGGCTCGGTGCCGGCGAACGGCGGAGCCGCCACCACCGGGCTGGTTGCTGCCGGCCCTTCCGCCGACGACGTACTCGCCGGTGTGCCTGGGGGGCCCGCGGTCGAGCCCGACGAGCCGGACGTGGCCGAGCTCGAGGTCGCGACCGAGGCCGTGGTTGTCGAGGACGAAGAGGACGACGAGGCCGCGGTGGCGGCCGAGGCCCGGCGTGGCGCCGAGGCATCGGCGACCGCGGACTCGGTGCGGGACTACCTCAAGCAGATCGGCAAGGTGCCGCTGCTCAACGCCGAGCAGGAGGTTGAGCTCTCCAAGCGAATCGAGGCCGGCCTGTACGCCTCGGAGAAGCTGCGCGCCGAGCATGAGCGCATCGCCGCCGGCGGCAAGGGCAAGAAGCTGTCGCCCGAGCTGCGACGCGACCTGGAGTGGATCGTCGAGGACGGTCAGCGGGCCAAGAATCACCTGCTGGAGGCGAACCTGCGCCTGGTGGTGTCGCTCGCCAAGCGCTACACCGGCCGCGGCATGCTCTTCCTCGATCTGATCCAGGAGGGCAACCTGGGCCTGATCCGCGCGGTGGAGAAGTTCGATTACACCAAGGGCTACAAGTTCTCGACGTACGCCACCTGGTGGATCCGTCAAGCGATCACCCGAGCGATGGCCGACCAGGCGCGCACCATCCGCATCCCGGTGCACATGGTCGAGGTCATCAACAAGCTGGCGCGCATCCAGCGGCAGATGCTCCAGGACCTCGGCCGCGAGCCGACGCCCGAAGAGCTGGCCAAAGAGATGGACATGACCCCGGAGAAGGTGGTCGAGGTCCAGAAGTACGGGCGGGAGCCGATCAGCCTCTCCACGCCGATCGGCGACGAGGGCGACACCCAGTTTGGTGACCTGATCGAAGACTCCGACGCCGTCGTAGCCGTGGACGCGGTGAGCTTCACGCTTTTGCAGGAGCAGATGGGCTCGGTGCTCGACACCCTCTCCGAGCGGGAGGCCGGCGTCATCCAGCTGCGGTTCGGCCTCACCGACGGCCAGCCCAAGACCCTGGACGAGATCGGCAAGGTCTACGGGCTCACCCGGGAGCGGATCCGGCAGATCGAGTCGAAGACGATGTCGAAGCTGCGGCATCCCTCCCGTTCCCAGGTGCTGCGCGACTACCTGGACTGATTGCCGACTCAGGGACTTGGCCCCGCCCGCGGGCGCCTTCACCCGCCGTCGGCATCACCGGGGGCCGCGACCCGCCGTACCAGCTGTGCCGTAGGCGGGTGAAGGTGGGCACCGGGGGCACCTTCACCCGCCGTCGGCATCGTCGGGGGCCGCGACACGCCGTACCAGCTGTGCCGTAGGCGGGTGAAGGTGTGAAGCTGCGGAGCCGAAGCTGTCGGAGCCGGAGCCGGAGCCGGAGCCGGAGCTGCAGAGCCGGGGGCGGATCGGCAGTTCACCGACCCGGCTATCCCGCCAGCCGCAGGACGTCGCCGCGGGCGAAGGCGAAGTGCAGTCGGGCGGCGCTGCGCTCGGGCGTACGGGTGACGTCGTGCCAGGTGAGCCGGACGACGACGAAGCCGGCCTGCTCGAGTCGCTCCTGACGCAGTTTCTCCTCGCGAAGGGCGCCCTCGTCGGCGTACTTCAGCAGGCCGTCCGCCTCGGCGATGGTGCGGTGCCTCGGCCAATAGAAGTCGACCCGGCCGATAGGCCCCCGCGGGTCACCAAGCCAGTGCTGCGACACTGGCGGTTCGATGCCGTGGTCGGCGAAGAAGACTCGGGTGAGCGACTCCAACGGCGACTCGGCGGTGGCGTCGGCGAAGTCGATCGCGCGACTGGCCGCGCGCACGCCAGGCCAACCGGCGCAGCAGGACAGGACGTGGCCCAAGTCGGCCACGGTGGTGAGTCCGCTGTGCACGGCGGCGTCGGCCAGGACGACCGCCTGCGGCCACGGCAGCGTGCGGCCCAGGTCGACGATCGTCCGAGCGGCCGTCGTCACCGGTACGCCGTGGCGCGACGTGACGTGCTCGACTGGCAGTGCGGCCACCTTGATCCGCAGGCCCGGGTACGACGTGGGAGTGCCGCGCGTGCTGCGGGTCAGCTCGACACCAGCCGGTGGCGGGCACAGCAACGGCAGGCCGTGCAGCCGAGCCGCCGAGGTGCCGCTCGCTGCTGCACCGTGAGTGCGGAGCAGACCGGCGCGGATAGCGACCGCGTGCAGCGCACCGGCATCGGCTTCGGCTTCGGCGGTAATGAGGAGGTCGCTGGCTACGTATGTGCCCCGCCGTAGCCGCTGCCAGGCGCCCGTCCGCAGCTGCGCGCGTACCGCACTGATCGTGCTGCCGGCGGCCAGGGCGCTGGCTCGGCTGAAGGGGCCGTCGTCGGCGGGGTTGGCGTCGGTGGGGTTGGCGTCGGCGGGGTGGGCTGCGTCAGCGGCCGGGGGGTCAGCGGTCATGCTGCCTAAGGTGGCGCGCCCGGGGCTCCGCAGATTGCGCTTGTCCACAGCCCCGCCCGCCAGCGCCGAAGCGCCTGGGCGAATCTGCCTTGTGCCGTCGGCGGGTGAAGCTGACCGAATCGGCCAGCTTCACGGGCTCAGGGCACAGTTGCGGGCTGCGACACGCCGTACGAGGTGTGCCGTAGGCGGGTGAAGCTGAGCCGGGTGCGGCTGAGCGGGCTGCGATACGCCGTACGAGGTGTGTGCCGTACGCGGGTGCGGCTGAACCGGGCGAGCTGAACCGGGCGAGCTCAACCGGGCGAGCTGAACCGGGCGAGCCGAACCGGGTGCAGCTGAGCCGGGTGACGCGGTCGCAGCGGGGGGGGGCCGCTGGCGGGAAAGTGCCCCAGCCGGTTAGCGGTCGATCGTGACCTCGTCCACTGGTCGGCGCGAGGTAGCGGTCGCCTCCCGGCCGTAGCCCATCCGCAGCAGCATCTGCGGGAAGCCCATGACGTGCAGCTGCCCCCGCAGCTGGGTGCGCAGGGCCGGGATGTCCAGCACCTGGTTCAGCGGCGAGGCGGCGACCCCGTCGACGGTGGCCCGCAGCAGCACGTGCACGAGCGCCTGGCCGGCGCGCAGCCAGTCGGCCGGCCCGTCACTGTCGGTGCCCAGCAGGACGACCACGGGCCGCTCCACCTGCTGACCGTGAATGGGCAGCGCGCCCTCACCGCGCAGGTCGAAGTCGCGCAGCACGAACGCCGAGCGGCGTTCGGCACCCTCCCCGACATGCGGTACGGCGGTAGCGGGCACCCCGTCGGCGGCCCCGGCATCGAAGCGTAGCCAGGACTCCAGCTCTTCCCGGTACGCCGGGTCCAGCCGCTGTGCCTCATCGGCGTGCGAGAGCAAGACCACTGTCGTCATCTGGTCGCTGGACTGCTCGATCAGGCGCAGCCAGGCGCCCTCCAGGCTGGCCCGGTGCTCGAGCTCGGCGATCAGTGCGGTCGGTACCTCCCGGTCCTCGAACGGCAGCCGGTTGGTGTGCCGGTGGGGGATGGCGGCCAGCAGCGCCCGCTCGTCGTCGGTGGTGGACAGCGGATCACCGACGGTCAGCCGGGCCAGGTGGTCGGGGTCGGCCGGTGTGGGCAGCAACTCCACCCGCACGGCATAGCCGGCGGCCCGGACCCCCAGCCGCGCATAGCAGACGGCGCCGCCGCAGCTGATCAGCAGCTGACGCCCGGTGGGGTCCACAACTGGCAGTTTGCGGCCGCGGTCGGCGTACACATCGATGACGCCGTCGGCCGCGGCGAACCGCCAGGGCTGGGTGTTGTGGATCGAGGGTGCCCGGGTCGCGAGGGCGATGACCTCGGGCAGCTGTTCGGCGGAAATCCGGTCCATGGTGTCCTCGGGTCTCGGTGTCCGGGGACCGTCCGGTCGGCCGGCCCGTGAGCCGGCCAATCGGGACCGGCCCGTAAGCCGGCTAATCGGGCCGGGTCGCCAGCCAGCGCCGGACGGCGTCGACGGTACTCGCGAACGCCAGCCCGGGCAGCCCGGTGCGGCCGAAGAAGCGGGCGTCCGCGGCGTCGTCGCCGGCGCGCAGCTCACCACCGACCGCGTCTGCCCGGTAGAGCAAGAACACGGTCGCGTCACCGGCCGATGGGTTGGCGTAGACGTCGACGAGGTCGCCGACGTCCACCACGAGGTTGGCCTCCTCCAGCGTCTCCCGGGCAGCCGCCGCCCGCGGGTCCTCGCCGGCGTCCAGAAAGCCACCCGGCACCGACCAGCGGCCGATCTCCGGCGCCACGGCTCGTCGGACCAACAGCAACTCGTCGTCGCGGACGGCGAGCACCCCGACGCCGACCTTGGGGTCGGGGAAGTGAACCGCGCCGCAGAACCGACACACCCGGCGGGGACGGTTGCCGACCGTGCGGGTGTCCATCGGGCCGCCGCACCCGGCACAGAACCGCACAGTGGCGGGTGCGCTGACGGGCTCCGGCGACACCGACGGAAAATGGCAACCGGCCGACAACTAGTGTGCGCCCCCTATCGCCGGGCCATAGGGGGCCATAGGGGAATAGTCTGCCCGGCAGCCCGGCAGCCCGGCAGCCCGGCAGCCCGGCAGTACAAAGGGAGCGGCGTGAGCGACTCGGTGCTGGTGTTGTGGGACGAGGCCCTCCTCGGCTACAACCTCGGGCGCGACCACCCGTTGCACCCGGTCCGCTTGGAGCTGACGGTGGCACTGGCGCGAGAGCTCGGGGTGCTGGACCGGCCGGGCGTGCGGGTGGCGAAGCCGCAGTCGGCCAGCGACGCCCTGCTGGAGCTGGTGCACGACCCGTCGTACCTGAATGCGGTCCGCCGCGCCCCCGACGACATGATGGGCCGGCTGGGTCTGCGCTACGGCCTGGGTACCGACGACAACCCGGTCTTCGAGCGGATGCACGAGTCGTCGGCGTTGATCACCGGGGCCAGCCTGGCCGCGGCTCGGGCGGTGCACGAGGGCACCGCGCAGCACGCCGTCAACCTGGCCGGCGGCCTGCACCACGCGATGCGCGACCGGGCCTCGGGGTTCTGCGTCTACAACGACCCAGCGGTGGCGATCTCCTGGTTGCTGGCGCAGGGCGTGTCCCGGGTGGGCTACGTCGACATCGACGTCCACCACGGGGACGGGGTCCAGGCCGCGTTCTACGACGACCCCAGGGTGCTGACGATCAGCATGCACGAGAGCGGCTACACGTTGTTCCCGGGCACCGGCTTCCCCGGCGAGACCGGCCGGGGCGCGGCGCTGGGCAGCGCCGTCAACGTCGCGCTGCCGGCCGGCACCGGGGACGCCGGCTGGCTACGGGCCTTCCACGCCGTGGTTCCGCCGATGATCCGCGAATTCCGCCCGGAGATCCTGTTCAGCCAGCACGGCGCCGACAGCCACCGACTGGACCCACTGGCCGACCTGATGTTGTCCGTCGACGGGCAGCGCGCCGCCCACGCGGCGCTGCACAGCCTGGCCCACGAGGTCTGCGGCGGCCGGTGGGTCGCGGTCGGCGGCGGCGGATACGATGTCGTGCAGGTGGTGCCGCGGTCGTGGACGCACCTGCTCGCGGTGGCCACGGGGGATCCGCTGCCCGCGGCCACGGCCGTCCCGGACGGCTGGCGCAAGCTCGTGGCCACCCGCTCGCGGCAGGCTCCGCCAACATCCATGGGGGACGGCGAAGAGCCGTCGTACGTCGCCTGGGAACCGGGGGAGGGGGATGCGGACAGTCCGCTGGATCGGGCCGTGACCGCCACCCGGCGAGCGGTCTGGCCGTTGCACGGCCTGGACCCGGTGTCTGTCTGGTGAGCGCCGACACCAGCACCGGCCCATTGGCCGGCTCGGTGGAGCCCGCGCCGTACCCCCCGCACTGGGAGGCCGACGTCGTCCTCGCCGACGGCGGCACAGTCCATCTGCGCCCGATCATGCCGGCGGACGCCGACCGGCTGGTCGAGCTCCACGCCGGGCTCTCGCCGGAGACCATCTACTTCCGGTTCTTCGCCGCGTACCCGCTGCTGAGCGACGCCGACGTCCGCCGGTTCACTACCGTGGACCATGTCGAGCGCGCTGCCCTGGTGGCAGTCCTCGGCGACAGCTTCATTGCCGTCGTCCGCTACGACCGGATCCCGCAGACCGAGCTCGCCGAGGTCGCCTTCGTGGTCACCGACGCTCACCAGGGCCGAGGCCTGGGGTCGGTGATGCTGGAGCACATCGCCGCCGTTGCGCGGGAGAACGGAATCCGCCGCTTCATCGCCGAGGTGCTGCCGCAGAACCACCGGATGGTGGGCGTCTTCCGGGACGCCGGCTACCGGACCAAGAGCAGTTTCGCCGACGGCGTCGTGCATATGGAGTTCCCGATCGAGCCGACCGAGCGCTCGGTCAACGTGATGCGTTCCCGCGAGCACCGGGCGGAGTCCCAGTCGATCCAGCGGCTGTTGTTTCCCCAGTCGGTAGCCGTGGTCGGCGTCAGTCGGCAGCTGCACCGGGTCGGGACGACGGTCTTCCGTAACCTGCTCAACTCCGGCTTCCAGGGGCCGGTCTACCCGGTCAACCCGCGCGGCGGCCACGTCGCCAGTGTCCGCGCGTACCCCAGCGTGCTCGACATCGACGACGAGGTGGACTTGGCGGTGATCGCCACTCCGGCGGCCAGCGTCGCCGCGGTGGTCGAGGAGTGCGCCCGCAAGTCGGTACACGGACTTGTGATCATCTCTTCGGGTTTCGGCGAGACCGGGTCGGCGGGTCGGGCCGCCGAGCGCCAGTTGGTCGTCACCGCGTTGGCTAGCGGCATGCGCGTGATCGGCCCCAACTGCCTGGGCGTCATCAACACCGATCCGGCGATCTCGCTGAACGCCACCTTGGCCCCGATCTCACCCGGCCGCGGCAAGATCGGCTTCTTCTCCCAGTCCGGGGCGCTCGGCATCGCGATCCTGGAGTCAGTGGCGCAGCGGAGGCTCGGCCTGTCGACGTTCGTCTCCGCTGGCAACCGGGCCGACGTCAGCGGCAACGACATGCTGCAGTACTGGGAGGAAGACCCGGCCACTGACGTCGTCCTGCTCTACCTGGAGTCGTTCGGCAACCCGCGCAAGTTCGCCCGACTGGCCCGCCGGGTGGCGCGCAAGAAGCCGATCGTCGCGGTGAAGAGCGGCCGCTACACCACCCAGGTCCCGGTCGGGCACGCCGGGGTGGCGGTGCCGGTGTCCGAGGAGGCTGCGGACGCGCTGTTCCGGCAGGCCGGCGTCATCCGGGTGGAGACGCTGGCCCGGCTGTTCGACGTGGCGCAAATGCTCGGCTACCAACCACTGCCCACCGGCCGGCGGGTCGCCATCGTGGGCAACTCGGCTGCACTCGGAATCCTGGCCGCGGACTGTTGCGTCGGCGCCGGTCTCCAGATGGCCGAGCTCACTGCCGAAACCACCGATCAGCTGCGTCAGGGACTATCGCCGCTGGCCGTGGTCGGCAACCCACTGGATCTCAGTGCCAGCGGGTCGGGGGAGGATTTCCGTCAGGCACTGACCGCCGTGCTTGCCGACTCAGGCGTCGACGCAGTGATCACAGTGTGCATCCCGCCGTTGGACACCCCTGAGACGGAGGTGGCCCGCGTGCTCACCGAGGTCGTGGGCACGGCGACCAAGCCGGTGGCGTCGACGTTTCTGGCCATGGTCGGACTGCCCGAACAGATGTGCCACGACCAGGGGCTGGCCGGGGCGCGCTGTGTCCCGTCGTTTCGCTCGCCGGAGGCGGCGGTCTACGCGCTGGCCAAGGCAACCGAGTACGCCGAGTGGCGGGCGCGGCCGGTCGGCGTCGTACCGGAGCTGCCGGACATCAACGACGCGAGCGCCCGCGACTTGGTCGCGGCCGAGCTGGCCGCGGCGCCGACGGGTAGATGGCTGACACCGGACCGGGTGATCGAGCTGTTCGCCTGCTACGGCATCCGGGTGTGGCCCACGGTGGCCGTGGCGTCGGCCGACGAGGCGGTTGCCGCCGCGGCCGGCCTGGGCTACCCGGTCGCGCTCAAGGCCACCGCGGCGTACCTGCGGCACCGCCCGGAGCTGGGCAGCGTCCGGCTCGACTTGGACACCGAAGACGAGCTGCGCACGGCGTACGCTGCGATGTCGGCCCGACTCGGCGCAGTGGAGGCCGGACTGGTCCTTCAGACCGTAGCGCCGCCGGGGGTCGCCACGGTGGTGGGCGCCACCGAGGACCCGTCCTTCGGCGCGTTGGTGTCCTTTGGCATCGGCGGAGTGGTCACCGACCTGCTCGACGACCGGGCGTTTCGGATCCTGCCGTTGACCGACGTCGACGCTGCGGACCTGGTGCGTTCCATCCGGGCCGCCCCGCTGCTGTCGGGCTACCGGGGCGCCGAACCGGTCGACATCGAGGCCCTGCAACATCTGCTGCTGCGGGTGGGCCGGCTCGCCGACGACATCCTGGAGGTGGCGGAGGTGGAGATCAACCCGGCGGTGGTCTCGTCCGACGGGGTTAGTGTCCTGTCCGCCCGGGTCCGGGTGGCTCCGCCGGTGCTCAGCCACGATCTCGGACCGCGCCGGATGCGCTGATTGGCGAGGCCGCCGGTGGGCGCTTCGCCGCCTCACTCGTCCCGAGCGACAACGACTCCGCACTCGTCGGCGAGCATGACCAGCTGCGCTCGGTCCCGCGCTCCAGCTTGGTCAGCAGGTGGCGGACGTGGGTCTTGGCGGTGGCGTAGCTGACCGTCAGCAGGCTCGCGATCTCGGCGTTGGACAGCCCGGGTGCGACGGTGACCAGCACTTCGCGTTCCCGCTCAGCCCGCCCAAAGCGTCGTCCGCGCAGTGGTCCGGCGGCTGGGCCGGGTCGCGGCGCAGGAAGTCCGCGATCAGCTGGCGGGTCACGGGGTTGAGGAACAATGGAACAGTGGTTAGCGGTGAGAGTGATCTTGCTCGGCGGCCGTTGGCGCGTGACAGCATCGGTCTGATTCGCCTACACTGGGTGGCGCCTGTTGCGCTGAGCTTCAGGAAGTGAGCCCGTCAGCCATCCGGACGGTTGGTGAGCCGGGCTTCGCGCTGTCCACGGACCGTGTCAGAGGGTTCGAACCATGGTCACGACGGGATCGATCCGGCGACGCCAGTCGCCGCCCTTGGCCCAACACCAGGCAATCGCGTCCGGTATGGCGAGAAGTTGGTCGGTGGCGGCTCGCCGGTGCTGGTAGCGCAACGTGTCTCGGCTGCCCACGTCGCGAGTGATCTCGATCAAGCGCTGGTTGTCCCACGACGCAGGGAGTCGTCTTGCTCGAGGACCAGCATCGCCGCACCCGCGGCGGCCGCATCGCCGACCAGGGCACGTAGGCGCGCGTCTCGGGCGTCGAGTTCGCTGCGACGTGTCATCCCGGCGTTATGGATGGTGGCCTGGACCCCGGTTGCGCAGATCGCCGAGGCGATGCTCCGCTTGCGCGAGACGCTCTCCTTACTTCATATGTACCGGTGCTGTCCGTGCAGCACCAGGCCTCGCATGAGGGTGCGTGTCGCGTCCAGGTCATCAGAGAGGATCACTGCGGCAACGAGGAGGTAGTCGCGCTCCTTGGACTCGTCGACGAAGATGTGGCTGCTCACGCTTGGCGGGCCCGAGTGGCCGTCTTCGGCTCGCCAGCACGTTGGACCGTGCGGTAGACGGTGGAGCGCGCGACGGAGAACAGCTCGGCGAGCTCGGCGCTGGTGTGCTTGCCCGCTCGCCAGAGCTCGACGAGGTGCGCCTCCTGCGCGGGTTTGAGCTTGAGCTGCTTGCCGCGCAGCCGACCTTTGGCTTTGGCGACCCTCATACCCTCCCTCGTCCGCATCTTGATCAAGTCCGATTTCGAACTCTGCGATCATCCCGAGGACGTTGAACAGCAGCCGCCCGACCGGATCGGTCGGGTCGTGCAGCGAGCCACCGATGTTGAGCTTCACGCCGGC
>JADGOU010000467.1 GCA_017882835.1 Frankiaceae bacterium
AGCCGCTCAGCACGGCCGGGCTGCGCACCATCTTCCGCTATCACCGGGAACGAGCCGGGGTCCCGGCCGGACACCCCCACGCGCTGCGCCACACCTTCGGCACCGCGCTGGCCGAGGCCGGCGTCGACCTTGCCGTCATCCAGGCGTTGATGGGCCACGAGCACGTCGACGCCGTCGCCGCTTACGTCCACCTCGCCCCCACGCACGTGCGCGCCGAGTTCGATGCTGCCCGCGCCCGCCAGCCCACCCGCTGACGCCGGCGTGGCTGCGGCCTTCGCCGCCCACGTCAGCGCCCGCGGCCGAAGCGCCCAGCAGGTTCGGGCCGCCGAACGGTTCCAGCGCCGCTGGCCCACGCTGACCGCGTGGGCAGCCGAGCCACTGGAAGTGCGCCTGAGCACCGAGCCCAACGCCGGCCCCTTCCTGCTGTTCGCCATGCTGCACGGACATCTGCACCCCGGCTATGACTGGCTGCTCGCCGGTCGGTTGACGGGCTGGTGGCGCGAACTCGAGTTCAGTCCACTGGGCGGGGACGCGGCGGCCTTCGTGGCAGCGGCCGCTGAGCTGGGATTCACCGAACGCAGTCGCACCGTGGCCTGCTCGCAAGGGCTGGGTCGGCTGCTGATCCAGACGGGGCACCGGCTCGGTCAGCTGACCGAAGACGACCTCGACGAGTTCGCCACCGCATGTCGGGCCCGGGTGGCGCGCACCGGGCAAGGCTGGCGGCACTACAGCAGCTCGATCCACGCCGTCCGGCAGGTGCTGTTCCACCTCGGCGTGCTCGACCAGCCACCGGTCAACCTGCTGACCCGGCTGCGGCAAGGCTTCCAACAGCGCCTGGTCGGTGTCCCGGACCGGTTGCGGCCGTCGTTCGTCGCCTACCTCGACCGGCTGGTGGGCACGCATGCGGCCGGCACCGTCACCGGCACGGCGAGCCGGCTGGCCGCGTTCGGCCGGCACCTGGCCGCCGTCGACCCGGCGCTGCCCTCCTTGACCGACCTGGACCGCAAGCGGCACATCGAGACCTACCTGACCGCGCTCGCCGAGGCGAGGCATCCGCGCACCGGCGCGCCGCTGTCAGTCGCCGAACGGCAGGGTCGGATCATCGCGGTCCGCAGCCTGCTCGACAACATCGCCGAGTGGGGCTGGCCGGAGGCACCCCGCCGGCGGCTGGTGTTCCGCTCCGACCTGCCGAAACTGCCTCGGCCGCTGCCCCGCTACCTCACTCCCGACGTCGACCGGCGGCTGGCCGCAGCGCTGGAGGGCTCGCCGAACCGGCTGGCCGCCGACGCGCTGCTGCTGCAACGCGCGTGTGGGCTGCGGATCGGCGAGCTGGTCGACCTCGAGCTCGACTGCGTGCACGAGGTGCCCGGCCAGGGTGCCTGGCTGAAGGTGCCGCTGGGGAAGCTGGCCACGGAGCGGATGGTGCCCCTGGACGAGGACACCGTCGCTCTGGTTGACCGGATCGTGGGACACCGCTCGGCGGGTCGGCCGATCCCACACCCCCGACACGGCCGGCCGGTGCAGTTCTTGTTCACTCATCACGGCCGGCGGTTGTCCCGGGACGCGGTCCGCGACGTGCTGACCCGGGCCGGCAGTGAAGCCGGCATCGACCACCTGACCCCGCACGCCTTGCGGCATACTTTCGCGACCGCGCTGGTGAATGCCGGCGTCTCGCTGCAGAGCCTGATGGCGCTATTGGGTCACTCCTCGGCCGAGATGAGCCTGCGTTACGGGCGGCTGTTCGACACGACGGTGCGCGCCGAGTACGAGCGGGCGCTGGCCCAGGCCAAGGCCCAGACCGGGCCGATGCCCGGGACCCGCACCCAGCTGCCGCTGGCCGTCGTCACGGGCGGTGCCGACTGGCAGGACGCCCCGGCGATCAAGGCCCGGCTCGCCGGTGGGTTCTGCATCCGGGCCGAGGCCCAGGGCGCCTGCCCCTATGCCAACATCTGCGAGCACTGCCCGACCTTCCGCACCGACACCGGCTATCTGCCGGTGCTCGCCACCCAGCGCGTCGACGCCGAGAGGCTGGCCGCCGACGCCGAGGCCCGCGGCTGGGCAGGTGAAGCCGATCGGCACCGCCGGCTCGTCACCCGGCTCGACACCCTGATCCGCCAAGCCGAGACAGGATGAGCCAAGTCCCCCCCGAGCTCGCCCGCGTCGAGCGGGCCTGCCGCGAACTCACCGACGCCGGTCAAGAGATCACCTTCCCCGCCGTCGCCGCTCACGCCAGCATCGGCCGCGCCACGCTCTACCGGCGCCCGGAGCTACGCGCCGTCGTTGAGGAACACCGCGCCCACGCCCGCGACGCCCACACGCTGTCCGGCCTGGCCACCCAGGTCGCCCAGCTCCGCGAGGCCCTGCAGGCCGTCGCCGCCAACGTCACTCGCCACGAGGAAGAACTCCGCCGGCTGCGCCGCAGGCACCGCTGAGACCAGCGCACCCGGCACCCTTGGAAGCAAGATCAAGTCCGCGATTAGCCGGATAAGGTAACCGCAAAGGGGTGGTGGAGAAGGGCAACCACTCGCTGGCGCAGCGCTGGTGGCGGACGCTGCCCGATGCGCTCAGCCCGACCCAGGCCCAGGCC
>JADGOU010000468.1 GCA_017882835.1 Frankiaceae bacterium
GGTTCGCATGTTGCAGCCGCGGAGGTCTAGGAAGGCCGGGGAGGGCGCAGCAAGAAAGTATGAGGAGCTGACCAAGGCTCAGACCTCCGGAAGTAGGGACCAGCTCACCGTTGAGGTTTATGCCTCGGCGAGGCGGTAGGTCAGTGGACGGCGGTCCCCGGGGATGGTCGGTGGTGTGGTGTTGAGCTCTTCAGTGAGGAGTTGCAGGGCGCGGGCGACTCGTGGGGTGTCGGGTCGGTCGAGGGTGACGGTGATCGCGTTGGGTGTGTAGTCGACGTGCCCGCCGAGGTGGAGCAGGTTACGCAGGATGGCCCTGTATTCGTCGGGGTCGGCGAGGTAGGCGTTGAGGTGTTCGGCGAGCCAGGCTTCGGCGTTGAACGCGAGCAGTCGCAGCACCATTTGTAGGCCGCGGCGGTTCAGGTGTGGGCGGGCGAGTTTCGCGTCCGGGTCCAGTGTCGTGGCCAGGACCTTGGCCGGTATGGGGCGCTGCGTGGTCTTGGCGTCGGCCAGGGCGTCGATGGCGTGATGGATGCGGGCGTGTACCCCTGGTAGGGCGGCGTTCTTCTGTTTGGGGGTGCCTGGCCCGTTCAGGAACTGGGGGAGGGCGCGTTCGGCTGCGGCGAGCTCAGCGCCGGCTACGGCGACGGTCTTGTTGGCGCCGGCCCGGGCCGGGTTCTTGACTTTGCGGGTGTCGGGGCCGATGTCCATCGCGTAGTCGGCGAGGGTGTCGATGCCGTTGTGGGCGGCGGCGTACTTGAACATGTTCTCGATGCGCCACCGGGCCCGCAGCCAACACAACAGCGAGGCGCCGGTTGCGGTGGTGTCGCTGGTCAGGACCTGCAGGACCGGTAGGTCGTGCTCGAACAAGGTGAGTTGGCGGGCCTGGCCGTACTTGGGGATGTCGACTATCTCGTCGGCCAGGTTCACGTCCACACGCCGCCCATCACGCTCTGTCCAGGACCGCGCCGGCGCCACCCTCGCTGCGACCAGGGGCGCCCGCCGGTAGGACACCCAGTGCGCGCCGGCGTCACGGCAGGCGCTGAACGCAGACGCGTACGCCCCGCCGCGGTCGAAGCCCAACATGATGGGCAGGTCCGGGCCGAGCACCTCTCGAAGCTGGGCCAGGACACCGGGCAGGGTCGATACCAGCCCAGTCGGCTCACCGGTGCCGAAGACCACCGCCCGGCCCCGGGCGTCGACCACCAGCGTGTCGTCCCGTCCCGGCTGGGCGTGGCGGCGTTTGGTGTTCCAGCCCTTGGCGACCGGGCGGGCACCGCTGTAGGCCACGAAGTGGTCGTCGACGAAGTACACCGCCTCCGGCGCCGGGTCACACTTGAGCATCCCCGCGGCGAACGCCCGCTGCAACGCCAACGGGTCGGTGCCGTCAGCCAGCGCGCTGAGGCGAGTCCGCAGCGTACGCAGCTCCGGGATCGACGACAGCCCTACCACCGCGCCCGCGTCGCCGCGGCGCAGGTGCTTGGCACCCTCCACGGTGTCGATCCCCAACGCGAAACCCAAGGTTGCGGTACTGAGCACGCCCAGGTCGTCGTAGCGCCGGGCCGGCCCGCCGGCCACCGTCGCGAACACCTGCCCGGCTCCGACCCGATCCAGGTAGGCGTGGGCCAGCATCGCGCCGGCGTACCGGCACGCATGGCTGCCGACCCCGATCCGCGCCGAGCCAACGCCGCCGCCCTGCGGCAACTCCACCTGCGCCAGGTCGGTCTCGGCAGGCTCAGCGTCGGCCGACTCCACGGGAATCAACGACGGCTGGACTTGCACCGGGCCGGCGTCGGCCAGCACCCGGCCGATGACCGAACGAGCCACCCCCAAACGCTGGCCTATCCACTCTTGGGAGCGCCCCTTCTCCGCCCACCGGGCGGCCTGCATCTGCTGGCGGGCACTGAGCTTGGGCGGCCGGCCGCGCCGCCGTACCAAACCGGCCGAGCCCGCCCGGGCCGCCCGACCCCGCAGCATCGACACATACGTCGCGGTCAACTCGAACACCTCGGCGACCTCATCGATCCGGCGGCCCGCGTCGGTCAACGCCACGATCGCCAAGTTGCGCATACCGATGTCCGCGACGTCGAAGCGGTAAAGAACCGCCCGGCCGAAGACCACCACACACTGGTCCGCATCGACCATCCGGCGCAGCAAACCCGGCTCCGGCATCCCATCAAACTCGCCCTGCTGCAACATCCCCCAAGGCTACCGACCCAACCGGTAATCTCAACGGATTACAGGCGGCGTGTCGTACCCGAAAAGCCCACGTCAAAGCGGTTTCCCAGCCCTACTTCCGGAGGTCTGAGACTGCGTGGACGATGCCCGCGAAACGCCGGACGACATCGCTCCCATGAGTTCCTGACGAGCCCGTAGTCGGTCATGATAATCAGGCGGCACTCACCCAGGCCGAGCGGCGGAAAGCCGTCGACCTGATCCAGAAACTGCTTGACATGGTCGACGAGGGCGCGCGTCCTTCGATTACCCCACGCACACCTTGTTCTGGGCTATGCGTTCAACATCCAGCGTCCTCCACTGCCGCGCCAGGGCTTGTCGAGTCTGGGGGCCGTTCGGACCAATCGGCACGGCC
>JADGOU010000469.1 GCA_017882835.1 Frankiaceae bacterium
AAGTCCACGGCGCCTCGTCCCCACAGCTGGCTAGAACGGCGTTCGGTTTCGAGCGAGGGTAAGCCACGCTGCCGTACGGCGGCGAATCTCCGGCAAGCTATGGCCGCAGCACCACCTTGCCCCAGGTGCCGCGCTCGGCCAGCCGGCGCAGCGCAGCGGGCGCTTCTACCAATGGCAGCTCGGCGTACACCAGCGGGTCGATCGCGCCGCGAGCGTGCAGGTCCATCAACTCGGCGTGGATCTGCGCGAACAGGCCGGGCTCGAACTGCCGGTAGAGCCCCCAGTGCAAACCGACCACCGCGTAGTTCTTCAGCAGCAGGTGGTTGGTCGGCGCGTCGGCGATTGGGCCGCCGGCAAACCCGACGACGACGATTCGCCCCTCGAAGGCGATGCACTTGCGGGACCGGTCGAAGGTGTCGCCGCCGACCGAGTCGTAGATCACGTCCGCTCCGCGGCCGTCGGTTGCGGCCTTGACCGCGTCGGCGAAGTCCTCGGCCAGGTAGTCGATCGCGACCTCGGCGCCGAGCCGACGGCAGATCTCCACCTTCTCTGGGCCGCCGGCGGTGGCCAACACCCGGGCACCCATCGCCCGGCCGAGCTGGATCGCCGCGCTGCCCACCCCGCCCGCGCCGGCGTGCACCAGCAGCGTCTCGGCGGACTGCAGCGCCGCCCGCCGATGCAGGCCGGTCCAGCCGGTCTGGTAGGTGATGAACAGGGCCGCGGCCTTGGCCGACGACAGTGAGTCGGGGATGGGGTAGGCCGCCGAGGCCGGCAGTACGACGCGCTCGGCCAGCCCGCCCCGGGGCAACGGCGGTCCGCCGAGCACGCGGGTTCCGACCGCAACGTCAGCGCCGTCGCCGACGCCGATCACCTCACCCGCGATCTCCAGCCCCGGGGTGAACGGCAGCGGCGGCCGCTCCTGGTACTTGCCCCGGCAGAGCAGGATGTCCGGGAAGTTCAGCGCTACCGCATCGACCCGGACCAGCAGCTCGCCGGGGCCGGGCTCCGGCTCGGCGACATCGTCCAGGCTCAGGACGTCGTCGGGCTCACCCAGGGTGTGCACCTGCCAGGCGCGCATCAGGGCACCGCCGGGGCCGGGGTCTTGCCGGGCGCTGCCGCGCGCTCAGCGGCTTTGACCAGTTCGGCCATCGAGTTCTCCACGCCGCGACACAGGATGTCGATGTCGGGCGCGGTGTCGTAGTCGCCGGTGACCCCGACGTTGAGCTGGCCGACGTACGACACGATCGCGACCCCAATGCGAACGTTGTTGGCGATTGGCACATACGGGAACGTCTCCAGCACCCGGCGGCCCATGGCATACATCGGCCGCTGCGGGCCAGGCACGTTCGTGGTGACGGTGTTTACGTTGCGCTGCGGCCACCGGGCAGCCACCCGGGTGCCGAGCGCCAGCATCATCGGCGGGGCGAAGCCGGCCATCGACACCAACGACTCGCCGGCCACCGCCTGCCGGGATGCCTTCAGGTCTTGCATCTGAGCAGCGATCGCGCCCAGCCGCTTGCCCGGGTCGGGCTCGCCGACGGGCAGCTCGACGAACATCGCCGACACCCGGTTGTTGTGCTCGCCCTGCTCACCTGGACGGCGCACCGAGACCGGCACCAGCGAGCGCACCACCGTGCCAGTGACCGGCTCTCCTCGGGCGAGCAACAGCTCGCGGAAGCCGCCGGCGATGGTGGCCAGGATGACGTCGTTGACCGTCCCGCCCATCGCCGCCCGGACGGTCTGGACGTCGGCCAGCGAGGTGCGCGCCCAGGCCCACCGTCGGTGCGGACCGATCGGCCCCGACAGTGACGTGGCGACGGTGGGCCGCGCCAGCTGGGCGAACGACAACGAGCCCTTGATCGTCTCCTGGGTCAGCTGGGCCAGCTGCCGCGGGGCGCGCAGCAACGAACGAATGGCGCGCACCTGCTCGTACGGGCTGGTCCAGCGTTCCACCACGGCGTCGAACAGCAGCTGGGCGTCGCTCGGCTCGTCCTGGGGCAGCCAGACCGCCCGCGGCGGCAAGGTGCCCTCGGGGCGGTCGTCGAGCAACACGGTCAAGATGTCGGTTGCCGAGATGCCGTCGACCATGCAGTGGTGCAGCTTGGACACGATCGCCCAGTGGTTGTCCTCCAGACCCTCGACGAACCACATCTCCCACAGCGGCCGGGTGCGGTCCAGCTGCTGGGACATCAGCTGACCAACCAGGTTGCGCAGCTCCTCCTCACCGCCGGGTGGCGGCAGCGCGGTGTGCCGGACGTGGTACGGCAGGTGGAAGTGGGCGTCGTCGACCCACACCGGCCGACCCATCTCCATCGGGACGAAGCGCACCTTCTGCCGGTAGCGCGGCACCTGCGGCAGCTTGGCCTCGACGAAGCGGCAGATCCCGTCGTACGCCGGGGCCGGACCCTCCAGTACGACGACCGAGCCGATGTGCATGGACGTGGTGTCGTCCTCGATATGCAGGAACGCGGCGTCCTGCGAGCTCATTCGGTGCATCAGCCGCTCCTCGCCGGGTCGTCGCCCCACCTGGGGAACTTACCGGGAGCCGATCGTCAGCCCGCGTCCGGAAGGTGCTCGGGCGGGTCA
>JADGOU010000083.1 GCA_017882835.1 Frankiaceae bacterium
TCAACGACGACGTGCTGAAGCTGATCGAGTCGGCGGACTACCAGACCGAGCTCGGTCAGTTCAACATCGAGGTCAACGTCGCGCCGCACAAGCTCGTCGGCACCGTCTTTCGCGAGCTCGAAGAAGAGGTTCGCACCAGCCTGAACTATGCCGAACGGCGAGCCGGTGAGATCGGTGCGCACATCGTCATGATCGGTATCCTGCCGACGCTGCGGACCCCGCACGTCACGCTGGACAACGTCACCAACAACCCGCGGTACGCGCTGCTCAACGACCAGGTGCTGGCGGCCCGGGGCGAGGCTCTGCTGCTGCAGATCGACGGCGTCGAGCGGCTCACGGCGTACGCCGATTCCATCGCCCCGGAGGCGGCCGCGACCTCGGTGCAGCTGCACCTGCAGGTCAGCCCCGACGGGTTCGCGCCGCTGTGGAATGCCGCTCAGGCCATTGCCGGGGTGCAGCTGGCGCTGGGGGCCAACTCGCCGTTCCTGCTCGGCCGGCAGCTGTGGCAGGAGACTCGGATCGTGCTGCTGGAGCAGTCCATCGACACCAGGACGGAGGAGATAGTCAGCCAGGGGGTCCGGCCGCGGACCTGGTTCGGCGAGCGCTGGATCGATGCGGTCACCGATCTGTTCGACGAGAATGTGCGTTACTACCCGGCGTTGCTGCCGCTGCTCGTCGACGAGGAGCCGGCGGCCATGTTGGCGCGGGGGGACGTGCCGCACCTGGCGGAGCTGCGGCTGCACAACGGCACCATCTACCGCTGGAACCGGCCGGTGTACGACGTGGCTCGGGGCAAGCCGCACCTGCGGGTGGAGAACCGGGTGCTCGCCGCCGGGCCGACCGTCGTCGACACCATGGCCAACGCCGCCTTCTACTACGGCCTGGTGCGCACGCTGTCCGAGCTGGACGAGCCGATCAGCGCGCAGATGTCCTTCGCAGCCGCGGAGGAGAACTTCCGTACCGCCGCCCGGCATGGCCTCGTCGCCGAACTGTTCTGGCCGGGGCTGGGTCCGGTGCCGGCGGCCGAGCTGGTGCTGCGACGGTTGCTGCCGCTGGCCGCTGCCGGCCTCGATCGCTGGCATGTGGACCCCGCCGACCGCGACCGGCTGCTCGGCATCATCGAACAGCGCTGCATCACTGGCCGCAACGGAGCCACCTGGCAGGTCGAATCCGTGCGACAGCTGGAGGCCGCCGGGGCCAGCCGCGACAACGCGCTGGCGGAGATGACCCGCCGCTACGCCCAGCACATGCACACCAACACCCCGGTGCACACCTGGCCGCTCGAGTAGCCGTGGGCTAACCGGGGGCTAACCTAACCGCGCCGAGCCGGCGTGACGGGCTGAGCGTTAGCGGACCGCGCCGGTCACCAGCCAGGCCGGGCCGCGCGCCCGGGTCGCCAGCACCACCAGCCGGGCGGTCATGAATACGCCGTACGCCGCCCAGAGCGCGACCAGCCCGGCGTGGGTCGCCAGCACTGCGTATGCCGCCGGCAGGAACGCAATCAGCGTGACCACCCCGGCCCGAGCCAGGTAGCGACCGTCCCCAGCGCCGATCAGCACGCCGTCAAGGACGAAAACCACGCCGGCCACCGGTTGCAGCAGCGCTACCACGAGCAGCACCCGGGTGATCAGACCCCGCACGTCGCTGCTGCCGGTGAACAGCGCGGGCAGCACGCCGCTGACCACCGCCAGCAGCAGACCGGCGGCGACGCCGGCGAGCACACCCCACTGCACCATCCGGCGGGTCGCCGCCCGGGCGCCGGCGACGTCGCCGGCGCCGAGCGCCCGACCGGTGATGGCCTGCCCGGCGATGGCCACCGCGTCCAAGGCGAACTGCAGCAGCGTCCAGACGGCGAACGCGACCTGGTGGGCGGCGATGGCGGAGTCCCCGATGCGCGCCGCCACGGCGGTCATCACCACCAGGGCGGCCCGCAACGTCACGGTGCGCAGCAGTAGCGGCACTCCGGCCACCGCGGCCGTGCGCAATCCCGGCACGTGCGGGCGCACCCGCACACCCAGTTGGCGGGCGCCACGGGAGACGACCGCGACGTACGCCGCGGCCGCGGCGTACTGGGTAAGCACGGTGCCGGCGGCCGAGCCGGCGATGCCCCGGTGCAGCCCCAGCACCAGCAGCGCGTTGAGACCCGCGTTCACCAGACCGCCGGCGACCGCCACGAGTAGCGGCGTACGGGTGTCCTGCAGGCCGCGCAGCACGCCGGTGCCGGCTAGCACGACCAACATTGCCGGGACGCCGACGAGGCTGATTCGCAGGTAGCTGACGGCGTACGGCCGCACCCCGCCGGACGCGCCAAGGGCGTCGACCAGCTCTGGGACAGCCGCAGCCGCCAGCGCCGCCGTGACGCCGCCGATCAGTAGCGCCAGCCACATCCCGTCGATGCCTTGGCGCACCGCCGCCGCCTGGTCACCGGCGCCCAGCTGGCGCGCGACGGCGGCCGTGGTGCCGTAGGCGAGGAAGATGCAGACGTTGACCAGCGTGGCGAGCGCCGTGCCGGCGACGCCGAGACCGCCGAGCGGGCGGGTGCCGAGCTGCCCAACGATGGCCGAGTCGGCGAGCAGGAACAGCGGCTCGGCGACCAGCGCGCCGAATGCCGGGACGGCCAGGCGCAGGATCTCCCGGTCGTACGCCGAGGCGACGCGCGAGTTACCCGAGACGGTCGGCGGCCCGGGGGGCGCGCGGTTCAGCCTGCGAAACCGGCTGCGGCCGAGCTCGCTGCGCCACCAACGGGCGCTGCTCGACCAGCTCCGGTACGCCGACGACGTTGGTCATCACCTCACCGAACGCGGCCGGGTCGGCCAGCAGCCAGGCGTGCTTGCCCGTGACCGCGATGCACGACCCGGGTACCAGCGCGTCCCGCAGCGACTCGATGAGCCGGCGACGTCACGTTGCTGCCTCCTGTTCGGCCCAAATGACACCACACTGGCAACTTCGGTGTGGGGACGTCAGACGTCTTTCGGCGCAGGGCTGCGTCGCCGGTGGAGCGGAGCGGCACCTGGCCGTCGCGGGGCTACGGTGACCGCTTCGCAAGCCCCGGGAGGGACCGTGGACGGCGCGCACGCCCTGCTCGAGACCCTGGCCGCGGCCGGTGTCGAGGTCTGCTTTGCCAACCCCGGTACGACGGAGCTGCCGCTGGTGCGCGCACTGGAGGCGACGCCAGGCGTGCGCGCCATCCTCGGGTTGTTCGAGGGCGTGTGCACCGGGGCGGCCGACGGGTACGGCCGGATGATCGGTCGGCCGGCGGCCACGCTGCTGCACCTGGGTCCCGGGTTGGCCAACGGACTGGCCAACCTGCACAACGCCCGACGGGCCGGTACGCCGGTGGTCAACCTGGTTGGCGACCATGCGACCTGGCACCTCGGCGTGGACGCGCCGCTCACCAGCGACATCGCCGGGCTGGCCGCTCCGGTCTCCCGCTGGGTGCGGACCGCCGCGTCCGCGGCTGGGTTGGCAGGGGACGGCGCTGACGCGGTCGCGGCCGCCCGGCTCGGTGGGGTGGCGACGCTGATCGCACCGGCCGACTGCCAGTGGGGGGACGGCGCCGAGCCGGCACCCGCACCGGCGCCGGCGGTGCTGCCGCGGGTGTCCGAGTCCGTGGTGGCTGCGGCGGCTGATGCGCTGCACGCCGGGCCGGCGGTGCTGCTGCTCGGCGACGCCGCTCTGGCCGCCGACGGCCTGCGCGCCGCCGGCACGGTCGCCGCCGCCACCGGCTGCCGCCTGGTGGCCGAGACCTTCCCGGCGCGGATGGAACGCGGCGGTGGGCTGCCGGCCCCCTCGCGGCTGTCCTACGTCCCGGAGTTGGCGACCGCCGAGCTCAGTGCCGCCGCCACCGTCGTCCTGGTCGGCGCTCGCTCCCCGGTCTCGTTCTTCGGCTACCCCGGCCTGCCCAGCTCCACCGTTCCGGCCGGTACGGCGGTGGCCACACTGGCCGAACCGGGCGCCGATGTGACTGAGGCGCTGGCCCGGCTCGCCGAGCGGGTCGGCGGTCCGGCGGCGTCCCGGCCGGCGGTCGACGCCGGCCCGACTGGGCCGACCGGCCCGACCGGGCCGACCGTGGCTGACGGCAAGGTTCCGGCCGACACCCAGCCGCTGAACCCGGCCGTGATCGGCACGGTGTTGGCCGGGCTGCAACCGGAGGGGGCCATCGTCGTCGATGAGGCAGTCACGACCGGCTTCCCGTACTGGGCGCTGGCCGCCGACGCGCCACCGCACACCTACCTGTCGCTGACTGGGGGCGCCATCGGTCAGGGGCTACCGGCCGCGGCCGGCGCCGCCGTCGCCTGCCCGGATCGCAAGGTGATCGCATTCCAGGCCGACGGCAGCGGCATGTACACACTCCAGGCGCTCTGGACGCAGGCCCGCGAGGCGCTCGACGTCCTCACCTTGATCTGCGCCAACCGCAGCTACCAGATCTTGCGGACTGAGCTCGGCCGCGCCGGCGGGTCGAGTCCCGGACCGGTGGCGTCCGGCCTCACCGACCTGGGCCGGCCGGACCTGGACTGGGTGGCCCTGGCGGCCGGTATGGGGGTGCCGGGCGAGCGGGCCACGACGGCCGGTGAGCTGACCGCTGCGTTGCGCCGCGCCCTGGCGGAGCCGGGTCCACGGCTGGTCGAGATGGTGCTCTGAACCCCTGAACCGGCCGGGCTGGCTGGCTCGAGGTCCGCCGGCTACGCCGACCCGAACGAGTACCACCGGTCCAGCCAGGTGTCGACCTCGACGAGATCGCGGTGCGTGGAGAAGAACCGCTGCACCCGCTCCCACCGGGCGATCGTGAGCCGCATCCACAGCGTGAACAGCGGCGCCGCCAGCCGGCGGACCGTGGCCCGCACGACGACGAACCCGGCGCGCGCCCGCGTCGTCAACCGGTCGAGAAGCTCCTGCACGCGCTGCTGGTCCACGCCTGCCTCCTACGGGCCGATCCGGCCGGGGGTCGCGACGCGACCGCCGCAGTTCACATAGTCGCACCGGGGCTGGACTATCGGGGGTCAGCGCGCGGCAACCGTGGGTGAACACTTGGCACCCTGGAACGCCGATGTTGAGCCTACGTGCGTCTCAATCGAGCGGATCCGCACGGGTGCTCAACATCGGCGCCGTGGAGCACTCGGCGCAGTGGAGCGCAAGCGTGGCGCAGCGGAACGAGCCGGGGCGGGTGACCGAGCGCGGAACTCGACCGGTCAGGCCGCCTTGACCGCCGATATCAGCTTGGTGAGCGAGTCCTTCGCGTCGCCGAAGAGCATCGTGGTCTTCGGGTTGTAGAGCAGCTCGTTGTCGATGCCGGCGAAGCCGGGTCGCATGCTGCGCTTCATGAAGATGATGTTCTTCGCCTCGTCCACGTTGAGGATGGGCATGCCGTAGATCGGGCTGCCCGGGTCGGTCTTGGCGGCCGGGTTGACCACGTCGTTGGCCCCGATCACCAGTACGACGTCGGTGCGCGGGAACTCCGGGTTGATGTCGTCCATCTCCCGCAGCTTCTCGTAAGGCACGTTGGCCTCGGCGAGCAGCACGTTCATGTGCCCCGGCATGCGGCCGGCCACTGGGTGGATGGCGAAGGAGACGTCGACCCCCTTGGACGCCAGCAGGTCGGCGAGCTCACGCACGGTGTGCTGGCCCTGGGCCACGGCCAGGCCGTAGCCGGGGACGATCGTGACCTTCTGCGAGTACGCCAGCATGATCGCGATGTCCTCGGCGTTGCCCGACTTGACCGGTCGAACGTCCTTGGAGATCTCGGTCGAGCCGGCGGTGGAGCCCTTGAAGGCGCCGAACAGGATGCTCGGGATGGACCGACCCATCGCCCGGCCCATCATCTGGGTGAGCAGCGTTCCGGAAGCACCCACGAGCGTGCCAGCCACGATCAGCAGCACGTTGCTCAGGACGGCGCCGGACGCAGCCACCGCGAGACCGGTGAACGCGTTCAGCAGTGAGATGACGATCGGTACGTCGGCACCGCCGACCGGCAGTACGAACAGCACGCCGAAGACCAACGCCAGCAGCGCCAGCACGATCAGCGCGGCCACGCTCTCGGTCGCCAGGATCACGACCACGAGGACCAGCAGGACAGCGACCAGGCCACCGAAGACGTAGCGCAGCCACGGCGGCGCGAACGGCCGGCCGCTCATCAGCTCCTGCAGCTTGGCGAAGGTGATGCCGCTACCGGCGAAGGAGACGCAGCCGATGATCGCGCTCAGCAGGACGGCCAGCGTCACGCCGAAGGTCAGCGAGTCCACGGCCGCGCGGGACCGGAACTCCTCGATGGAGACCAGCGCGGCGGCGCCGCCGCCAACGCCGTTGAACAGCGCCACCATCTGCGGCATGGCCGTCATCGGCACCCGGCGGGCGGCCGGGACACCGAGCACCGTGCCGACGGCGATGCTGCCAATCATCAGCGGGAAGTTGGTGGCGCCGCTGACGAAGAATGCGGCCAAGACGGCCACCACCATGCCGCCGGCGCCGATCTGGTTGCCCAGGCGAGCGGTCTTGGGGCCGCTCAGGCCCCGCAGGGCGAGGATGAAGCAGACAGCGGCGATCAGGTCGATGACCGCAATGACAAAGGCCTTGCTCATCGGTTGGCCGGCTCTTTCGCACTCACCGGGCTGGCACCCGTGCCGTCGGCGGCCGCTGCGGCCGCCTTCTTGCCGCGGCCGCGGAACCGGCCGCCGGACTTGCCGTCGGCCACCGCCGCATCGGCGCCACGCGCTGCGCCGGGGCCCTTGAACATCTCCAGCATCCGGTCGGTCACCACGAACCCACCGACCGCGTTCAGCGTGGCCAGGACCAGCGCGATGACGCCCAGGATCTTGGCCGGCCAGCTGTGCGCCGTACCGAGGATCGCCATGGCGCCGATCATGATGATGCCGTGGATGGCGTTCGTGCCGGACATCAGCGGGGTGTGCAGCGTGCTCGACACCTTTGAGATGACTTCGAAGCCGACAAAGATGGCCAGGATGAAGATCGTGAGCAGACCGATGCCGCTCACCGTCGCAGACGCCTCGGCGACCAGCATCACGCCGGTACTCCCTTCTCGAGCAGGTCCCGCGCCACCGGGTGGACGACCTGGCCGTCGTGGGTCAGGCAGCAGCCGGCGACGATGTCGTCGGCGAAGTCGGGCACGAACTGGCCGTCTTTGACCATCAGCAACAGCAACGTGGAGATGTTGCGAGCCAGCAGCTGGCTGGCGTTGAGCGGCAGGGTGCTCGGGACGTTGCGTACGCCGTGGATGATCACGCCGCCGTGCATCACGTCTTCGCCCGGCCGGCTCAGCGGGCAGTTGCCGCCGCTCTCCGCGGCCAGGTCGACGATGACCGACCCCGGTCGCATCCCGGCAACCATCTCCTCGGTGACTAGCACCGGTGCCCGCCGGCCGGGGATGGCCGCGGTGGTGATGACGATGTCGGCCACCGCGACCCGCTGGCCGAGCAGCTCCCGCTGCCGGCGCAGGAAGTCCTCGGACTGCTCCTTGGCGTACCCGCCGGCGCCTTCCTGGGTCTCCAGCGGCAACTCGATGAACGTGGCGCCCAGGCTCTGCACCTCGTCCTTCGCGGCGGCCCGGACGTCGTAGGCCTCAACCACCGCGCCCAGGCGGCGGGCGGTGGCGATGGCCTGCAGACCGGCGACGCCAGTGCCGAGGACGAGCACCTTGGCCGGTGGCACGGTGCCGGCAGCGGTGACGAACATCGGCAGGAACTTCGGCAGCCGCTGGGCGGCCAGCAGCACGCAGCGGTAGCCGGCCACCAGCGCCTGCGACGACAGCGCGTCCATGGCCTGCGCCCGGCTGGTGCGCGGCACCAGCTCCAGGCTGAACGCGGTCACCCCGCGCTCGGCCAGCGCCTGCACCACCGGCATGGACGTCGACGGCGGCAGGAAGCTGATCAGCGCCGAGCCGGAGCTCATCGCCGCTACCTCTTCCAGGCTCGGCGGCTGCACCTTCAGCACGACGTTGGCGCCGTCGAGCGCCGAAGTGGCGTCCGGCACGACGGTCGCGCCTTTCTCGGCGTACACCTCGTCGGGCAGGAAGGCGCCCAGTCCGGCCCCGGCCTGGATGCGGACGTCGAGGCCAGCCGCCTTCATCTTGGCCACCGTCTCGGGGACGGCCGCCACCCGGCGCTCACCATCAAGGGTTTCAGTCAGTATGGAAACTCGCACAGGGGGACCGTAGTGCCTTCCGTTCGCGGGTTTGCAGGGACCTCCGGCCTCGATCGACCGGGATTCTGCCGTGGGCGGATCGCGGCCCGCCGGCACAGCGACGCCGATCAACCACGGCGGTGGCAGCGTACCCAGCGCCGCGGACGCGGTGGGCAGCGGGCGCCGCCGCCGCCCTTTAGGAAGTTCGGGCTGCGTCCAGGCTGGCCGGCCGGGCCGGCCGGCGCGGGACCGGGCAACAGTCGAGCGGACACTGGTCCGGGTGCGGGCCGAGGCGGCCCAGGGCCGGGCGGGGGGCGCCGGGCGTCAGCCGTTCGCGGATGAGCGCACCGACCATGGCGACAAACCGGGGATGGGTGCCCACGGTGGCGGCTCGCACCAGGTTCAGCCCCAGCTCCCGTGCGCGGCGCGCCGCCTCCACGTCGAGGTCGTAGCAGACCTCGAGGTGGTCAGAGACGAACCCGATCGGCACCAGCACCACGTCGCGGGCACCCGCGGCGGCCACCGCGTCCAGGAAGTCACCCACATCCGGTTCCAGCCACGGCTGCGGGGGCGGCCCGCTGCGGCTCTGGTAGACGACCGACCAGTCGTACGGCGCGTCCAGCCCCGTCACCACCACTCGGGCGGTGTCGGCCAGCTGGGTGGGGTAGCCGTTGCCGTCCGGACCGCTGGTGCGGGCCATGGTGACCGGGATGCTGTGCGCGGTGAACGCCAGCCGGGCGGCGGCCCGACGTTCGGCGGGGACCTGCGCCAGCGCCGCCCGGGTCAGCTCCGTCACCGGCTCCAGGAAGCCCGGGTGGTTGTAGAACCGCCGCAGCACCTCGACCTGCGGCGCGCCGTCGCCCCCCTCAGCCTGCGCCCGGGCGATGTCCTCGCGGTACTGCCGACAGCCGGAGTACGAGCTGTACGCCGAGGTGACGAATGCCACCGCCCGCCGCACCCCGGCGGTGGCCATCGCCCGCAGCGTGTCGGCCAGAAATGGGTGCCAGTTGCGGTTGCCGAAGTACACCGGCAGCGCCGGCCCCGAAGCCGCCAGCTCCGCTTCCAGCGCAGCCACCAGCGCCCGGTTCTGCGCGTTGATCGGACTGACCCCGGCAAAGTAGTGATAGTGCTCGGCCACGGCGGCCAGCCGCTCATCCGGGATGCCGCGGCCGCGGGTGACGGTGCGCAGGAACGGCAGCACGTCCTCGGGTCCCTCCGGCCCACCGAAGGAGACGACCAGGACAGCGTCGTACGGCGCGAGCGGCGCAGGGTTCGGGGCGGCCGGGGGCACGTCGTCGATCCTCGCAGCCAGCCGCCGAACCCGCCGGGCTGCCAGGGGCGCTGGCAATGACCGGCTGGCAATGACCGGCTGGCAATGACCGGCTGGCAATGACCGGCTGGCCCCCCGGGCGACACGGCTGGAGCGGCGAGTTTCCGGTGCGTGTCAGCGCCCGAACCGCTGGCGTCGACCACTGATTCGTGGCACTGTCCCGCAGATCGGCCGGCACCCCCACTCGGACCGTCCGGCAGGTACCCGCCGGTGGAGGGACGCATCGGGATGACCACGATCACCTTCGACCGCGCGACCCGGCTCTACCCCGGTGCAGAGCGACCGGCGGTCGACTCGCTCGACCTGCTCATCGACGATGGCGAGTTCCTCGTCCTGGTCGGTCCGTCCGGCTGCGGGAAGTCGACCTCGCTGCGAATGCTGGCCGGTCTGGAGCCCGTCGACGGCGGCCACATTCGGATCGGGGACCGCGACGTCACCCACGTCGACCCCGCCGACCGGGACATCGCGATGGTTTTCCAG
>JADGOU010000084.1 GCA_017882835.1 Frankiaceae bacterium
CCCCCGTGTCCGAGGTCCGCATCGTCGCCGAGCCGCGCACCGAGTTCGGCAAGGGCGGCGCTCGCCGTACCCGCCGGGCCGGAAAGGTGCCGGCCGTCCTCTACGGCCACGGGGCCACGCCACGCCACGTCAGCCTGCCGAACCATGACTTGATGCGCGCGCTCAAGGGCGGCGCGAACACGTTGCTGCGCCTTGACCTGGGGGTCGGCACCGAGCTGGCGCTGCCGCGGGCGGTCACCCGAGACGCCATCAAGGGGACTCTGGAGCACCTCGACCTGCTGCTGGTGCGGCAGGGCGAGAAGGTCACTGTCGAAGTTCCGATCGAGCTGTCCGGCGACGCGCCGATGGACGGCATGGTGGACCAGCAGGTCGTCGTCTTGTCGGTCGAGGCCGAGGCCACCCACATTCCGACCTCCTTCGAGGTCTCCCTCGCGGGCCTGCGCATCGGCAGCACGATCCACGCCCGCGACGTCAACCTCCCGGTCGGCACCATGCTGGCGGGCGACCCGGAGACTGTGATCGTGCATGTGCTCTCCGCCCAGACTGCCGAGCAGTTCGAGGCTGAGCTCGAAGGCGTCGAGGCCGAGCTCGGAGCCGGCACCGCCGGGGCGGCGGCTCAGGAAGAGGCGCAGGCGGCCGCGGGCGACCGGGTCACCGATGGCGCGACCGGTACCGGCGACGTCGTGGCCGACTCGGGCTCGGGCGGCCCAGCCCAGCCCGCCGGCGTCTGAGCGAGGTCGGCTGGCTCGTCGTCGGCCTGGGCAACCCCGGCCCGACGTACGCCGGCAACCGGCACAACGTCGGCTTCATGGTCGCCGACCTGCTCGCCGGGCGGATGGGCGGCCGGTTCAAAGCGCACCGCGGTCGCGCGGACGTCATCGAGGGCCGGCTGGCCGGCCAGCGCGCCGTGCTGGCAAAGCCAAAGTGCTACATGAACGACTCCGGCGGCCCGGTGGTCGCCATCCGCGGGTTCTTCAAGGTGCCGGTCGAGCGGCTGCTCGTGATCCACGATGAGCTGGACATCCCGTACGGCAGCGTGCGCCTCAAGCTCGGCGGCGGCGACAACGGGCATAACGGGCTGCGGTCGGTGACCAAGTCGCTCGGCACCCGGGACTACCAAAGGGTCCGGTTCGGCATCGGCCGACCGCCCGGGCGCCAGGATCCGGCCGACTTCGTGCTCAAGGACTTCACCGCGGCCGAGCGCCGGGAGCTGCCGTTCCATCTCGACCGCGCGGTGGGTGCAGTCGAGACGCTGCTCGCAGAGGGGCTCGCGGTCGCCCAGAACGCGTTTCACGCCGACCCCGCGGACTGATCGCAGCAGCGTCCGCCGGCGCCGGCGCCGGCGCTGGCCGGGTCGGGCCACGCCGTCCGCCGGTAGGATCGCCCCCTAGACCCCCCCCGGATATCGGCCGGCTGGGGTTCCTTGTGCTGTGACGGGAGGCTCTGCATTGGCGATCGCCGGGCTGCTCGACGTCGTTGCCGGCGACCCGGCGCTGGCCGCGGCGTTGGCAGCGGCCGGCCGCCCGACCCTCGACGTGACCGCGCCCGGGCCGGTGCGGCCGTTCGTGCTGGCCGCCCTGGCCGACCGGCTCGGCGGACCCGGCGGCCGGCCGCTGCTCGCCGTCACCAGCACCGGCCGGGAGACCGAAGACCTGGTAGCTGCCCTGCGGGGCCTGCTCCCGGTGGACTCGGTGGTGGAGTACCCGGCGTGGGAGACGCTGCCGCACGAACGGCTGAGCCCGCGGGCCGACACGGTCGGCCGCCGGATCGCGGTGCTGCGCCGGCTGGCCCATCCCGGCGCTGACCCGAGCGCCGCGGCGGCGCCGGTCCGGGTGGTGGTGGCGCCGGTGCGCAGCGTCCTGCAGCCGCAGGTCGCCGGCCTGGGCGACCTGGTGCCGGTGACCTTGCGGGCGGGCGACGAGGCCGACTTGGAGCGGGTGGTCGAGCAGCTGGTCGACACGGCCTATGCCCGGGTCGATCTGGTGGAGAAGCGGGGTGAGTTCGCCGTCCGCGGCGGCATCCTCGACGTCTTCCCGCCCACCGAGGAGCACCCGCTGCGGGTGGAGTTCTGGGGCGAGGAGGTCGAGGAGGTCAGGTACTTCCAGGTGGCCGACCAGCGCAGCCTGGAGGTGGCCGCGGACGGCCTGTGGGCGCCGCCGTGCCGGGAGCTGCTGCTGACGCCGGCGGTTCGGTCCCGGGCCAAAGCGCTGGCGCTGGTCCATCCCGAGCTGGTCGACATCCTCGACCGGATCGCCGACGGGACCCCGGTGGAGGGGATGGAGGCGCTCGCGCCGGTCCTCGCCGACGACCTTGAGCTGCTGCTCGACGTCCTGCCGGCCGGGGCGCACGTCGTCGTCTGCGACCCGGAGAAGGTCCGCGCCCGGGCGCACGACCTGGTGCGTACCAGCCGAGAGTTTCTGGAGGCTTCCTGGTCTAGCGCGGCCGCTGGCGGCAAGGCGCCGATCGACTTGGGCGCCGGAAAGGCGCCGATGGACTTGGGCGCCGCGGCGTACCGGAGCCTGGCCGATATCCGGGAGCACGCCGCCGCCATCGGCCTCCCCTGGTGGTCGATCACGCCCTTCACAGCTGACACTGTCGGTGACACTGAGCTGGACGACGACAGCCGCGCGGTCGCCGCCCGGGCGGCGGAGAGCTACCGCGGCGAGACCGAGCGGGCGATGGCCGACGTCCGGGGCTGGCTGCGCGCCGGCTGGCGGGTGCTGCTGGTCACCGAGGGCCACGGCCCGGCCGAGCGGCTGGCCGAGGTGCTGCGGGCCGAGGACATCGGCACTCGCCTGGCCCCCGACGTACCGACGCCGCCCGACCCCGGCGTGGCCACGGTGACGACGGCCTCTCTGGACCGGGGTTTCGTCAGCGACCACCTGCGCCTGGCGGTGCTCACGGAGACCGACCTAGCCGGTCAGCGGGCCGCCACCAAGGACATGCGCAAGATGCCGTCGCGCCGCCGGGACGCGATCGACCCGCTGCAACTGCGGCCGGGCGACTTGGTCGTGCACGAGCAGCATGGGGTCGGCCGCTACGTCGAGATGGTGCAGCGCACGGTCGCCGGCGCTACCCGGGAGTACCTCATTCTGGAGTACGCCGCCTCGAAGCGGAACCTGCCCGGTGACCGGCTCTTCGTCCCCACCGACGCCCTCGATCAGGTCACCCGCTACGTCGGCGGTGAGGCGCCGTCGCTGGACCGGCTCGGCGGGGCGGACTGGGGTAAGCGCAAAGGCCGCGCCCGCAAAGCGGTCAAGCAGATCGCCGCCGAGTTGATCCGGCTCTACAGCGCCCGGATGGCCGCGCCCGGTCACGCCTTCGGCCCGGACACCCCATGGCAGCGCGAGCTCGAGGACGCCTTCCCGTACGTCGAGACGGTCGACCAGCTGCAGACCATCAACGAAGTCAAGGCCGACATGGAGTCGCCGGTCCCGATGGACCGGGTGATCTGCGGAGACGTCGGCTACGGCAAGACCGAGATCGCCATCCGGGCGGCGTTCAAGGCGGTGATGGACGGCAAGCAGGTCGCCGTACTCGTGCCGACGACGTTGCTCGCGCAGCAGCACTTCGCCACGTTCTCCGAGCGGTTCGCCAACTTCCCACTCGCCGTCCGGATGGTCAGCCGGTTCAACAGCGCCTCCGAGCAGCAGGCGGTCCTGGACGGGGTCCGCGACGGCAGCGTCGACGTCGTGATCGGCACTCACCGGCTGCTCTCGGCCGGCACCCAGTTCAAGGACCTGGGCCTGGTCATCGTCGACGAGGAGCAGCGCTTCGGGGTCGAGCACAAGGAGCACCTCAAGGCGCTGCGCACGGCGGTGGACGTGCTGACCATGTCGGCGACGCCGATTCCGCGGACGCTGGAGATGGCGATCACCGGCATCCGGGAGATGTCGACGATCCAGACCCCGCCGGAGGAACGGCACCCGGTGCTGACCTTCGTCGGGCCGTACGACGATAAGCAGATCGGCGCCGCCATCCGCCGCGAGCTGCTGCGCGAGGGCCAGGTCTTCTACATCCACAACCGGGTGGACTCGATCGACCGAGCGGCGGCGCGGCTGCGCGAGCGGGTGCCGGAGGCGCGCGTGGCCATCGCGCACGGCCAGATGAACGAGGACGCGCTCGAGCACATCATGATGCGGTTCTGGGAGAAGGAGTTCGACGTCCTGGTCTGTACGACGATCGTCGAGAGCGGTCTGGACATCGCCAACGCCAACACCCTGGTGGTGGAGCGGGCGGACACCTTCGGGGTCAGCCAGCTGCACCAGTTGCGCGGCCGGGTCGGTCGTGGCCGGGAGCGCGCGTACTCCTACTTCCTGTTCCCGCCGGAGAAACCGCTGACCGAGCTGGCGCACGACCGGCTGGCCACCATCGCAGCCAACACTGACCTCGGCGCTGGCATGGCGGTGGCGATGAAGGACCTGGAGATCCGCGGCGCCGGCAACCTGCTCGGCGGGGAGCAGTCCGGCCACATCGCCGCGGTCGGCTTCGACCTCTACGTCCGCCTCGTCGGCGAGGCGGTGGCCGACTTCAAGGGCGAGCGGGCGACCGAGCAGCCGGAGGTGAGGATCGACCTGCCGGTGGACGCGCACCTGCCGCACGACTACGTGCCCGGCGAACGGCTGCGACTAGAGGCCTACCGCCGGATCGCGGCCGCGACCGACGACGCCGCGGTGGCCGCTGTCCGGGACGAGCTCCGCGACCGGTACGGCGAGTTGCCGACGCCGGTGGAGAACCTGCTCGCAGTGGCCAGCTTCCGGGCGGTCGCCCGCCGCTACGGCCTCACCGAGGTGGCGCGCCAGGGCGGCGGAACGGCGGCCACCATCCGGTTCGCGCCGGTGGAGCTGCGGGAGTCCCAGCAGCTGCGGCTGCAGCGGCTCTACCCCCGCTCGGTGGTCAAGCCGGCGGTGCGCACTGCCCTGGTGCCCGAGCCCAGGACCGCCCGGATCGGCGGCCAGCCGCTGCGCGACACTGCCCTGCTGGACTGGTGCCGCGACCTGCTGCCGGCGGTGCTCGGCGACCCCGTGCCGACGACCGCAGCGGCGGCCGTGTGACGATGCGGGCTGCACCGACCGTCCTGATCGCGTGGCGGACGTCGTCCGGCGCCGGTCCCCTGGTAGAAGGAACTCTGTGACCCGCACCTCCCGGCGCCTTGCCGGCGGCACCGCCATCCTGGCTGCCGCCGTTGCCCTCTCCGGTTGTGGCGCAGCGCCGCGCGCCGGCGCTGCCGCCGTCGTCGGCACCACCCGGATCAGCGACGGGTCACTGGAGCAAATCGTCAGCCGCAGCTTGGCCGACCCGACCGCGGCTCGGGCGGTCGGCGACAACCGGAATGACTACTCCCGGCAGGCGCTGACCCGCCTGATCAACCGGGTAGTGTTGAACCGGGGCGCCGCCGACAACGGTGTCTCGGTCACCGCCGGCCAGGTCGATGACCGGCTGGCCCAGTTCGAGCAGCAGTCGGGCGGGCCGGCGGCCCTGCGGCAGCAGGCGGCGCAAAGTGGCGTCGCGCCGGCGGACCTGCGCGACTTCGTCAAAGACGTCGTCCTGCGCGATGCCCTCGGCGACAAGCTGACTGCCGGCGTACCGGTCGACCCCAAGGCGCTGCAGGACGCCTACAACGCCAACCTCGCCCAGTACGACCAGGTGCACGCCGCCCACATCCTGGTCAACGACCAGGCCCAGGCGCAGCAGCTGCTCGGCCGGGTGCAGGCGGATCCCGGCTCGTTCGCCGCGCTTGCCGCCCAGTTCTCCACCGACACCGGCAGCAAGGACGCCGGCGGTGACCTCGGCTTCACCGGCCGGGGCCAGCTGGTCAAGCCGTTCGAGGACGCCATCTTCGCCGCCCAGCCGGGCGACTACCTGTTGGTCCAGACCCAGTACGGCTTCCACGTCGTCCATGTGATCGAGCACCGGACCACGTCCCTGTCCCAGGCGACGCCGGAGCTGCGCCGGCAGGTGCTCCGCCAGCAGGTGGAGGAGCGGACCAACGCGGCGATGGCTGCGGCCGCCAAAGAGCTCGGCGTGACTGTCAACCCGCGCTTCGGGACCTACCAGGACCTCCAGGTCGTGGCCGCACCGGACACGGTGAGCTCCCCGGGCACCACCACCGCCGGTACGCCCACCGCCGGTACGCCCACCGCCAGCACGCCGGCCAGTCCGACTCCGGTGCCGGCGGAGCCAGGGCAGTCTCCGGCCGGCAGCGGCGCACCGTCGCCGGCGGGCGGCTGACCGGCGCGGCGCCGCTGATGTCTGGGCTCGTGGTGCTGCGGACCGCGGCCAGCCTGCCGGCGGGACTGTTGTCCTGGTCGGCGTGGCAGGCGCTGCGGGCCGCTGATCGGGTGCTGACCGGCGACCCAGACCATCCTCAGCTTGGTGCCCTGCGGGCCGCCGACGTACCGGTCGACGTGGTCGACCTCGCGGCGGATCCGAACCTCATCGCCGACCTGGCCACCGAACTCGGGTCCGTGGCTCGGGCAGGCTCGGCGGTCTGGCTGGCCGGCAGCAACGACGATCCAGTGACGGAGGCCGTGCTGGCGGCAGTCACGGTCGCCGACTCACCGGTGGCGGTCGAAGAACTTGTTGGCTCCGTGGATCCGCCCGGCGCCCGGCTGCTCGACGTGGTGGCGGTCATGGACCGGCTCCGCTCGCCCGGCGGCTGCCCCTGGGATGCCGAGCAGACCCACGCCTCCCTGGCCAAGTACCTGCTCGAAGAAACCTACGAGGCCTACGAGGCGATCGAGACCGACGACCTCGACGCGCTGCGCGAGGAGATCGGGGACGTCCTGCTCCAGGTGTGCTTCCACGCCCGGCTGGCCGAGGAGCTGTCGCCGGCCCGGCGCTGGGACGTCGACGACGTGGCGGCCGGCCTGGTCGAGAAGCTGATACGGCGCCATCCGCACGTCTTCGGCGACCGGGTCGTCAGCGGGGCCGCCGAGGTGCTGGTCAACTGGTCAGCGATCAAGGTGGTCGAGAAGGGGCGCACCTCGGTGGCCGACGGCGTACCGATGGGGCAACCGGCGCTGGCGCTAGCCGCCAAGCTGCAGCAGCGCGCCACGGCTGCGTCGCCGGACGGTCGGTTGCCGGCCGAGGCTCGCGCGCCGTTCCTGGGCGGGACGGAGTTGCCGGCCCAGGCCGTGGCGACCGCGCTCGACGCGGTTGTCGACGACCCGGACAGCGCAGTCGAGCGCGTCGGGGACCTGCTGTTCGCGGTGGTGGCGCTGGCCCGGTCGCTGCACGTCGACGCCGAGGCGGCGTTGCGCGGAGCGGCCCGGCGGTTCCGGGACCGACTCGGCGAGCTGGGTGGCTGAATCTCGGCCGGCCAGGGGCTCAGCCTCAGGGGGACGCTGCGAACGCCTTCACCCGCCGTCGGCATCGTTTTCGGGCGCGACACGCCGAGTCAGTGGTGCCGTAACCGGGTGAAGTGGGGCTCGCCGTACGCCTTCACCCGCCGACGGCATCGTTCTCGGGCGCGACCGCAGCGGCGGCGGGAATCGTGGTCGGGCAGCCGCCGCTGACCCAACTCGCCGTCGCGATCCATGCCCGGAGGCGGTAGCGGCGGGGCAGTCGGACGGCGTCCGCACCGGCCGGTAGGCTCCGGCCGTCCCGTTCGCACCGCCCACCGCTCAGGAGCGACTCGTGCCGTCCATCGAGGCTGTTGGCGCCCGGGAGATCCTCGACTCCCGCGGCAACCCCACCATAGAGGTCGAGGTCGCCCTCGACGACGGCACGCTGGCCCGCGCGGCCGTGCCCAGCGGCGCCTCCACCGGCGCCTTCGAGGCGGTGGAGCTGCGTGACGGCGGCGACCGGTACGGCGGCAAGGGCGTCCAGCAGGCTGTCAGCGCGGTGCTCGACGACGTTGGTCCGAAGCTCGTCGGCTACGAGGCGACCGAGCAGCGGGTCCTGGACCAGGCGCTGATCGACCTGGACGGCACGCCCAACAAGGGCCGGCTGGGTGCCAACGCCATCCTCGGCGTCTCGCTGGCGGTGGCTCGGGCCGCGGCGGACTCGACCGGGCTGCCGCTGTTCCGCTACGTCGGCGGCCCGAACGCCCACCTGCTGCCGGTGCCCATGCTGAACGTGCTCAACGGCGGCGCGCACGCGGACACCAGCGTCGACATCCAGGAGTTCATGATTGCCCCGCTGGGGGCCAGCACCTTCACCGAGGCGTTGCGCTGGGGAGCGGAGACCTACCAGGCGCTCAAGGGCGTGCTCAAGCAGCGCGGCCTGACCACCAGCGTCGGGGACGAGGGTGGCTTCGCCCCCGACCTGCCGCACAACCGGGAGGCCCTGGACTTGCTGATGGAGGCGATCACCAAGGCCGGCTTCACCCCCGGCAGCGACATCGCCCTCGCCCTGGACGTCGCCGCCTCGGAGTTCCACGGCGACGACGGCTACCGGTTCGAGGGCACGGCGCGGACGTCCGAACAGATGACCGCATACTACGACGAGCTGATCTCGGCGTACCCGATCGTCTCCCTCGAAGATCCGCTCGACGAGAGCGACTGGGACGGCTGGCAGCGGCTGACCGACCAGCTGGGAGCGCGCGTCCAGATCGTCGGCGACGACTTGTTCGTCACCAACCCGGAGCGGTTGCTGCAGGGCATCACTCAGGGCTGCGCCAACGCGCTGCTGGTCAAGCTCAACCAGATCGGCACCCTGACCGAGACCCTGGACGCCGTGGACATGGCGCACCGCAGCGGCTACCGCTGCATGATCAGCCATCGCTCAGGCGAGACCGAGGACACCACCATCGCCGACCTCGCGGTGGCCACCAACGCCGGCCAGATCAAGACCGGTGCACCGGCCCGGTCGGAGCGGATCGCCAAGTACAACCAGCTGGTGCGCATCGAGGAGGACCTTGACGACGCCGCCCGGTACGCCGGGATTGCGGCGTTCCCCCGGGCAGCAGCGATCAACGACCAGGACTGAGGCCATGCGGCCACCCCGCCGGCCGCGCCGCGGGGGCTCGCGGGATACTGCCCGACGTCGCGTCCGTCGTCGGCTGAGCGGTTCGCGGACGGCGGCCCGACCGACCGGCCCACCGGGGCGCAACCGGTTTGGGACGACCGGGAGCCGCGGGATCGCCGAGCCGCATCCGGACCGCAGGTCGGACTCCGGACGGACGCCGTTGGAGCCTGGCGGGACGGGGGGCGGTCGGTCGGGGAGGGCCGGCGGCGCCCATTCCGCATCAGGTCCACGTCGCCCGGCCAGCGGGCTGACCAGCCGGGCAGCCGTGCTTGGGGTAGTCGTGTGCGCCATCGTGGTGACCCTGGCGCTGCCGCTGCGGCAGTACCTCGGCCAGCGGGCGGAGATCTCGCGGTCGCAGGCGCAGCAGGCCGCCCAACACCGCCGGGTCGCCGAGCTGGAGGCGCGCACGCGCCAGCTCGACGACCCCGCCTACATCCGGGCTCAGGCGCGCACCCGGCTGCACTACACCGAGCCCGGTGAGACGGCGTACATCGTGCTGCAGCCGACTGCCCCGCCGGCGCACCGGCCCTCTACCGATGCTCGAGCGGCGCCGGCGCCGACGGACCGGGCCTGGTATGCCCAGCTCTGGGATGGCACGGTCGCGGCCGGTGCGGCGTCTCCGGCCGCCCGCAGTCCGGCGCCCACGGCGGCGCCGTGAGCGCCGCAAGGCCGAGCCCCGCCGTCGCTTCGAGGCTGACGGCAACGGACCCGACAGTGGTGACCGCCCAGCTCGGTCGCCCGCCGCGCGGGCTGCGCGCGGTTGCGCACCGCTGCCGCTGCGGCCTGCCCGACGTGGTGGAGACCGCGCCGCGGCTGCCCGACGGGACGCCGTTTCCCACCTTCTACTACCTGACCTGCCCGCGGGCGAGATCGGCCGTGGGCCGGTTGGAGTCCGGCGGCCTGATGCAGGAGATGACCACCCGGCTGGCCACCGACGCCGAGCTCGCCACGGCGTACCGGCAGGCACA
>JADGOU010000470.1 GCA_017882835.1 Frankiaceae bacterium
GCCGTGGGTGGGGCGGCGGACGCGGTGGCGTCGCAGCCGTCCGCGGCCAGTCGCCGGGCGGCTCGGGCCACGTCGGCGGACAACCGGGCCACCGCGGCCTGCCGGGCCTGGACCCGCTCGGCCAGGACCTCGTGCAGCTCGGCGATCCCGGCGCCGGTGCGCCCGGAGGTGGCGACCAGCCGCACGTCCCCCAGCCCGTCGGCGACGAGCAGCCGGCGCAGGTCGGACAGACAGGCCGCGCACTCGGCGGCCCCCAGCCGGTCGACCTGGTTGAGCGCGACCAGGATGACGCCGGCGTGGCCGGCCAACGGGCGCAGGTAGCGCTCGTGCACGGCGGCATCGGCGTACTTCTGCGGGTCCAGCACCCAGACCAGCAGGTCGACCAGCTCGACTAGTCGGTCCACCTCGAGGCGGTGGCTCACCTCGATCGAGTCGTGGTCGGGCAGGTCCAGGAGCGCCAGGCCGTCGAGGGCGATGTCGGCCTCACCGGGCGCGGGCAGCCGGTGCCGGCGGCGTACGCCGGCCCAGTCCAGCAGTTCGGCCGCTTCGTCTGCCCCCCAGACGCAGGCGTGCGCGGTGGTGGTGGTCGGCCGGCGTACGCCGACCGTGGACAGCTCCGCACCGGTCAGGCTGTTGAACAAGGTCGACTTGCCACTGCCGGTGGCGCCGGCCAGCGCCACCAAGGTGTGTCCGACCCCGAGGCGCAGCCGCTCGTCGGCCCGGGCGGTGACCGCGCGGGCGGCGGCCACGGCGTCCGGGTCGAGCCGGCCGTCGGCCACGTCCGCCGCGGTGGCCAGCGCCTGCAGCCGTTCGGGCAACCCGGCGCCGGCGAGCCGAGCGGCGGCGCGTCGGCCGGTCAGCACTGGGGTCACGCCAGGCCTGCCGACTGCCGGCGGGCGACCTGCACCTGCGCCAGCGCGGCCCGCAGCGCCGCTCCGGCGCTCTCGTCCCGTGGCGGCAGCAGCGCGGCGAAGCGGTCGACCTCGCCGGCGAGCAGCCGCTCGACTCGGCTGACCAGCTCGAGGCGGGCCTCGCGAGCCAGGGTGCGGACCGCCTGGTCGCCGAAGACGGCCTCCAGCAGCCGCTGGCCGGCGACGCTGGTGCCGCCGGCCACCGCGACCTCGCCCCCGGTCAGTCCGCCGGTGTGGGCGAAGACACCGATCATGACGGCCAGTCCGGCGCCGTTGACGCCGAGGGAGGCGACCCGGGCCGCGGTCCGCTTGTCCGCGCCTTCCTCTGCAACCAGCGCCAGCACCTGTCCCTGCCAGTCCCGGATCTCCTGCGCCAGCCGGGTGCGTAGCTGCGGTGAGCTGCGGACCAGGCTCTCGCCGGCGGCGGCGAGCAGCGCCTTGCCGGCCGGATGGACCCGCCAACCTTCGACGCTGCGCTCGGCGGCGCGGTCGGCGGCGTCCAGCACGAGGGACTCCACGCCGCTTTCCACCGCGTCCCGCAGCTCCGTCGCCGGCGTCGGCCGGCCGGTGAACGCCGCCCGCAGCCGGTCGCGCAGCCGACCGATGCGGACCTCCAGCGACCGCATGAACTCACCGGTGCCGACGTACTCCTGCCAGCGGTTGAGCACCTCGCCGCGCAGCAGCGACCCGTCCCGTAGCGACCGGTCGACCTCGTGAGCCGCGGTGTCGTAGGCCTGGCCGACCTGCGTGGCCAGCGTGTTCCCGGCCGCGAGCTGGACGACGGTTTGGGCGGCGATCTGCTCTACCCGGGCCGAAAGGCTGTCCAGCGCTCCGTCCAGAGTGGCCCGGACCACCGCCTGTCGGCGGCCGTCGTCGGCGCCGAGCTCGCGCAGCCAGGCGCGGACCGGCTCCACCGACGCCACCGGCAGCGCCCCGCCCAGCAGCTCGGTCTCCGGTACGACGAATAGCTGGGCGTCGCCGAGGCCGTTTCGAGCCAGCATCTCGCGCAGGTGCGCGGAGACCTCGGGTGCCGCCTCGGGGGGAACCCGGTCCAGTACCACCGCGAGGGCGGTGCTGCGCTCCTGCGCGGTGTGCAGCAGCTCCCAGGGGACCGCGTCGGCGTACCGGGCCGCGGTGGTGACGAACAGCCACAGGTCCGCGGCGGCCAGCAGCTGGGCGGCCAGCTCGCGGTTGGCGGTGACCACCGAGTCGACATCCGGGGCGTCGAGCAGGGCGAGCCCGCGGGGGACCTCGGGTGCGGTCGCCAGCTGCAGGCTGCCGGCGCGTCCGTCAGCGGCAGCGGCGGCGGGTCCGCCGGTGGTCCGGGCCAGGCCGGGCAGGATCCGGTCGGTGGCGAACCAGTCGCGGTCGTCGGGATTGCAGACCAGCACCGGCGCCCGGGTGGTCGGCCGGAGAACGCCGGCGGTCGTCACCGTTGTACCGACCAGGCCGTTGACCAGCGTGGACTTCCCGGCGCCGGTGGATCCGCCGACGACGGTGAGCAATGGCGCGTCGAGTCGCTGCAGCCGGGGCAGCAGGTAGTCCTGGATCTGTCCGATGACGGCCGTGCGCTCCCGGCGGCTCTCGGCACCGCCGCCGATCTCCAGGTCCAGCGGGGTCGACTCCAGGGCGGTGCGCAGGCTCTCGATCGCCGTCACCAGCGGC
>JADGOU010000085.1 GCA_017882835.1 Frankiaceae bacterium
ATGCTCATCGGCGACGGGGTGACGCCGGGCAACGAGGGCCGCGGCTACGTGCTGCGGCGGATGCTGCGCCGGGTGGTGCGCACCATGCGGCTGCTGGGCGCCGGCGAGCCGGTGATGCGCGACCTGGTGGCGGCCACCATCGGTGCGATGGGGCCGTCGTACCCGGAGCTGGTGACCGACCGCGGCCGGATCGACACCGTGGCCGTGGTGGAGGAGGAATCCTTCCTGGCGACGCTGCGGACCGGGACCACGCTGTTCGACACCGCGGTGGCCCAGACTCGGCGCGCCGGCGGCACCGTGCTGGCCGGGGAGCAAGCGTTCGCGCTGCACGACACATACGGCTTTCCGATCGACCTCACCCTGGAGATGGCCGCCGAGGCCGGCCTGTCGGTGGACTCCGACGGCTTCCGCCGGCTGATGGCGGAACAGCGCCGGCGGGCCAAGGCCGACTCGATGGCGCGCAAGACCGGCCACACCGACCTGTCGGCGTACCGGGGCGTGCTCGACTCCGCCCGGCCGTCGACCTTCACCGGGTACGTCGAGGTGGCCACCGAGGCGACCGTGCGCGGGCTGCTTCGCGCCGGCGAGTCCGTCGCCGCTCTCGCCGCCGGCGAGGAGGCCGGTGTGGTGTTAGAGGTCGTCCTGGACCGCACCCCGTTCTACGCCGAAGCCGGCGGCCAGCTGGCCGACACCGGCCGGATCGTGGTGGACGGGGCCGAGCTCGAGGTGCTCGACGTGCAGCGGCCGCTGCCGGACCTGGTCGTGCACCGGGTGCGGGTGGCCGGCGGCGAAGTGGTGGTCGGAGCCGGCGCGCAGGCGCTGGTCGACGTGGAGCGGCGGCGGGCGATCAGCCGGGCGCACACCGCGACCCACCTCATCCATCGCGCCGTCCGCGGCCTGGTGGGGGAGTCGGCGACCCAGGCCGGTTCGCAGAACGCGCCCGGCCGGCTGCGCTTCGACTTCGCCTCGCCGACCGCCGTCGACCCCAAGCTGCTCAGCGACGTCGAGGACGAGGTGAACGCCGTACTGATCGACGACCTGGAAGTCCGCGCCTTCATCACCGACCAGGCCGAGGCGCGGCGGATCGGGGCGATGGCGCTGTTCGGCGAGAGGTACGGCGACGAGGTTCGCGTCGTCGAGGTGGGCGACTACGCCCGCGAGCTGTGTGGCGGTACCCACGCCCAGCGCTCCGGCCAGCTCGGGCTGGTCAAGATCCTCGGCGAGGCCTCGATCGGCGCCGGGTTACGCCGGGTGGAGGCGCTGGTCGGGCTGGACGCCTTCCGCTTCCTCGCCCGTGAGCATGTGCTGGTCTCCCAGCTCGCCGAGTCCTTCAAGGTGCCGGTCGAGCAGCTGCCCGACCGGGTGGCCGGCGTTGTCGCCCGGTTGCGCGACGCCGAGCGCGAGCTGGAGGGTTTCCGGGCCGAGGCAGTGCTGGCCGGAGCCGGCGGACTGGCGGCGGGCGCGCAGGACGTGGCCGGCGTCGCGGTGGTCACCCACGTCGCCCCGGCCGGCACCGGCGGCACCGACATTCGAAGGCTGGCCAGCGACATCCGCGGCCGGTTGGACCCGGCCCGCCCGGGGGTGGTCGCGGTGGCCGCGGTCGCCGACGGCAAGCCGGTGCTGGTGGTGACCGTCAACGAGGCCGGCCAGGCGCTCGGGCTGCGCGCCGGCGAGGTGGTGCGCACCGTGGCGCCGGTGATCGGTGGCCGCGGTGGCGGTAAGGACGACCTGGCCCAGGGCGGCGGCACCGAACCGGCCGGAGTGGACGCCGCGCTGGCGGCGGTCGTCGATCTGGCGCGCGGCCGCGGAACCGGGGGCTGATCCGTGGCGGCCGGGGTGCGGGTCGGGGTGGACGTGGGCAGCGTTCGGGTCGGGGTCGCGGCCAGCGACCCGGCCGGGGTGTTGGCCACCCCGGTGCTGACGCTGTCCCGGGACTTCCGCGGCGAGCGCGATCTCGACGAGTTGGCCGGCATCGTGGCCGAGCGGGCCGCGGTCGAGGTGGTCGTCGGCTTGCCCCGGTCGCTGTCCGGGCGGGACGGCCCGGCGGTGGCGGCTGCCCGGGCGTACGCCGACGCGCTCGCCACCCGGGTCGCCCCGGTGCCCGTTCGCCTGGTCGACGAGCGGCTCACGACCGTCGTCGCCGAGCAGCAGCTGCGGGCCGCCGGACACGCCAGCCGGGCGCGCCGCCGCGTGGTCGATCAGGCGGCGGCCGTCGCCATCCTCCAGTCGGCCCTGGACACTGCCCGCGCCCGGTCGGAAACCGGCGCGGAAGACGGCGCGGAAGACGGCGCGGAAACCGGCGCGGAAACCGGCGCGGAAACCGGAAAGGTGCCCGAGTGAGTGACCTCGGTCTACAGATGCGCCCGGTCGAGCCACCGTCCGGTCCGGCCCGCCGCCGTCTGCACCGGCGCCGGGTGCTGGCCGTCATCGCCGTACTCGCCGCGGCGGCCCTGTTGGCCGCGGGGCTGGTGGCCGGCATCGGCAGGCTTCTCACCGCCATCGGCCGGCCGCCGGACTACACCGGCCCGGGTACCGGCTCGGCCGTCGTCCAGGTGCCGACCGGCGACACCCTGAGCAACATCGGCGCCAGGCTGCACAAGGCCGGCGTGGTCAAGAGCGAGGCCGCGTTCCGCAAGGCGGCCAAGGCCGAGCCCAAGGCGGCCTCGGTCCAGCCGGGCTGGTACCGGATGCGCCAGCACATGAGCGGCACCGCCGCGGTCGGCCTGCTCCTGGACCCGGCTGCCAAGATTAAGAGCAAGGTCGTCGTGCCCGAAGGCACCCGGCTCAGCGGCATCCTGGACCTGATCTCGAAGAACACCGAGATCTCGATGCCCAGCCTGCAGGCAGCCGCCGCCAACCCGGCCGCGTTGGGCATCCCGCCGTACGCGAACGGCATCCTGGAGGGCTTCCTCTACCCGGCGACGTACGAGTTCGGTCCCGGTACGTCGGCCGCCGACGCGCTGCGAGCCATGGTCGCGCGGTTCAACCAGGAGGTCACCGACGCCAACCTGGTGGCCGGGTCGGCGGCGATCGGGCACACGCCGTACGAGGTCGTCACGGTGGCGTCGCTGGTGGAGAAGGAGGCTCGGGTCCCGGACGACTACGGCAAGGTCGCTCAGGTCGCCTACAACCGGTTGCTGCCGTCGTGGAACAAGCCGTTCGGCTTCGACTCCACCATCAACTACGTGCTCCCGCAGCGCCAGGGTGACCTGCGCAACTCCGACCTGGCCATGGACTCGCCGTACAACAGCCGCACCCACAGGGGGCTGCCGCCCACGCCGATCAACTCGCCGGGCCGGGCCGCGCTGGATGCGGCCCTACACCCGACCCCGGGGCCGTGGACCTACTTCGTCACCGTCGACAAGTCCGGGCACGCGGCGTTCTCCACCACGCAGGAGCAGTTCGACAAGGACTCGGCGACCAGCCGGGCCAACGGCGTGAAATGAACGGTGGGCGCTGGGCTGCCGTGCTCGGGTCGCCAATCGCGCACTCGCTCTCGCCGGTGCTGCACCGGGCGGCGTACGCCGCGCTGGGTCTGGCCGACTGGCGGTACGACGCGGTGAAGTGCGACGCGGTCGGCCTCCCGGGCTTGCTGGCGGAGGTTCGGGCGGATCCGGAGTGGGCCGGGCTGTCGTTGACGATGCCGCTCAAGACGGCCGTGCTGCCGCTGCTGGACGGACTGTCGGACGTGGCGGGCACGGTCGGCGCGGTGAACACCGTGCTGCCGCGAGGTGGTTGGCTATCTGGTTACAACACCGACGTGACCGGACTCGCTACGGCGTTGGCCGAGTTGGGTCGGCCGGTGCCCGGGGCCGGTGCGGTGGTGCTGGGCGGTGGCGGTACGGCGCGGGCGGTGCTGGTCGCGCTGGCGCGCAGTGGGGCGCGGGACGTCGAGGTGGTGATGCGCCGGCCGGCGGCCGGTGGTGCGCTGGTGGAGCTGGGCGCCGGGGTCGGCCTGCAGGTGCGGTTGCGGCCGTGGGCACAGGCGCCCGCCGCTGTGGCCGAAGCTGCCGTCGTGGTTGCGACCACGCCGGCCGGTGCGACCGACGAGTTGGCCATGACCGGTTGGCCGGGTCGGGCGGCGCTGGTCGACGTGCTGTATGCGCCGTGGCCGACTGCGCTGGCGTCGGCCGCCCGGCGGGCGCGAGTACCCGTCGTCGGCGGGCTCGCCGTACTGGTCGCCCAGGCGGCGGCCCAGGTGGTGCTGATGACGGGGCGTCCGGCCCCGGTGGCCGCGATGCGGGCGGCCGGTGAGGTCGCGATGCGCACCCGCACTTTCGCTTGAGGGCGGCTCGCGCCCGCTCGCTCGCCGGTCAAACGAGGTCCGCCGCTCGCTCGCGCCCGCGCGCTCGCCGGTCAAACGAGGTCCACCGCTCGCGGCCGCAGCCACGGCGTGGGTGAAGTGGCGGCTGGAGGCAGCTTCACCCACGAGATTGCTGCGTTTTGGCCTCTTCGAGGCCCTGACAACGACCATCTCGTGGGTGAAGCTGCTCTGGGGCAGGAGTGGGGCAGGAGCTACCCGGAGCGCGAGCAGGGCTTCCGCCTGCTGCCCGACGATGCGTGACACACCCGCGTAGGGCGCTGCAAGCAGTCCCGCAAAGCAGCCTGGCAGCAAGAGACGACGTGGAGTTGGATAGACAGCCGCAGTTGCGGCGCACACGTCAAAGTAGCTGGACGGCGCATCGGACACCTGGCGCATGCGCGATGCGGGCATCCGTGGTCAACAGGGCGGTCGCGTCGGTCATCTCGGCCAATGCCACATACGTCGCGTCATAGGCGCTGAGGTTGTGGCGCATCGTCCACATCCTGGCGCGCAGCCAGTCGGCTGGATACCTCACCAGCGTGAGGCCGATGAAGCCCCTCAGCGCTGCGCCGCCCTGGTCGTCGCTGAGATCCCCCCGGAGGACGAGACGGCGCAGAGCACTGGTCACTTCGCTGTCGATGAGATGCGGCGCAGCGAGTTCCTCGTCGCCCAGGCAATCAGGATCTAGATTGCCTGCCACCAGTTCGACGATGACGCCAGCATCTACAACCCTCACTCGCCTCGGCCCTCGCGCAGGGCGGCCAGGATCGTGCCTCGGTCAGCGCCACCGCCGACCTGAGCTTGCGTCTGTCGGACGATGGCCGCGTTGTCGTGCACCACCTGAGCCTGCTTCGCCAGCCGTTCCAACTCGCCCAGCATGTACTTGGTGAGCGAGAGTCCGCGTGCCTCAGCCGCATCCCGTAGTGCGTCGTGCACGTCGTCGGGCACATCACGAATCTGGATTACGCGAGGCATGGCCACAACATACCGCTGATGGGTGCACGTTGCACCCATCTTTCCAGTCGGGTCGTCCAGGATCGTCGGTGGCGTAGAAGCAACGACCGGTTGAGATCGAGGTAGCCCAGGAGGTACGTCTCGCCGACTACGTGGCCGCTTGCGGCACCACGAGCGTCGGGGCTGGCGATCACACCACGGCCGTACAACGTCGCGATCACCGCGCCGCCGTAAACTGCCGCGCAGCCCCGTCCTCCGCCGGATCCGCCGAAGGGTCAGACATCGCCCGGCGCGCGTCCGGCGTGGCGCGTCGGCCGAGGCAGGCGGCGAGCCGGTCGATCGCCGGTGCATCGTCAGCGACGGGCCGCGGCGGCGCGAACGGTCGCCCGTCCGGCGGCAAGTCAGCGAGCTTGCCGCGGGTGAACGTCAACTCCCGCTCGGGGAGGTCGTCAGGGAACTCCGCGGGTTGGCCGGTCGCGCGAGCGAGGTCCCAGCCGTGCACGAGTGCCTCGACGATGCGCAGATGCAGCGCGGCGATGCCGGGAACCGGCCCATTGCTCGGTGCCGCGAAGAGCCTGAGCGAGTTCGTCGACGGGTGCGGTCGTCATGGCGGGTCCTTCAGACACGTTGGGGAGCGCGTGCGGCGCACCCTACGACGTACCGCTCGCACGCTTGCCGTATCCCAACGCCGGCGCCGAAGAACCGCACCGCCTGGCCGCAGCGAGGCCCGCTGCCGGCGTTCAAGCCGCACCGCCATTCGGCCGATAGGACCGACGAGGACCTTGGGTGCGCACCTGGGGTGAAGGAGCAGCCTGCGATGCCTGACCTCCACCCCCAGCGCCGATCCCCAGCCCAGCCGGTGACCGCGGGCACGGGTTGGTCGTCGTACGCCGCTGCCGGATCCGTCTTCCCGGTCGACCCGCCGTCCTGGTCCTGACCACCCCGGGCGGCCGTCCAGCAGCAGTGACCCCAGCAGCAGTGACCCCAGCAGCAGCGACCTTGGAAGGGGCGCAGACCGGCCGTGAGACTGGACGGCACGTTGGACGCCTTCAGTCTGCCCGACATCCTGCACCTGCTGACCTACACGAAGAAGACCGGCGCGCTGCACCTGCGCCGGGAGTCGCCAGCCGGGCACGGGGTGGTCTTCGTCACCGACGGCGCGGTGACCGGCGGCTCCGCGGAGGTCAGCCGACAGGGCCTGGCCCGCCGGCTGGTCGCGGTGGGCGACGTGGGGGAGGAGGCGCTTGCTGCCGCCGTACGCCGGGTTGCCGCCGAGCCGGGCCTCGGGGTCACCCGGGCGCTGCTGGACGCCGCCGCCGTCGACCCGGACGTGGTCGAGGCGCTGGCGGTGGAGCACGCCACCGACGCGGTCTCCGAGCTGATGCGCTGGGCCGACGGCGAGTACTCCTTCTTCGTCGACGAAGCCAACCCGGAGGACGTCGGCGCTTCCCGCCCGCTCGACGACATCGTCACCGAGGGCCGCGGTCGGCTGGGGGCCTGGGCACCGCTGGCCGAGGTGATCCCATCCTCGCAGACGGTGCTTACGATCGCACTGAGCCTGACCGGTGAGCCGGTGCTGACCCGCGACGAGTGGGCGCTGCTCGCCCTGGTGGACGGTCGACGTACCGTGCGCGACCTGGTCTCGCTGACCGGCCGCGGGGACTACCCGGTGGTCTCCGCGCTGGCCGGGATGGTGGGGCGCGGCCTGCTCGAGGTGACGGGTGACCACGACGGCGTGCGGGCGCTGGAACGCCGACAAGGCATGCTCGCCGCGCTGGAGATCGACCCGACGGTGGCCGAGATCCCGGTTCCGGGACTGCACCGGCACTTCGCCGCCCTGGGATTAGCCGGCGCCAACCGCCCAGCCGGCCCGGTGGGACCGACCGTGCCGGCGCGGGCCGAGCCGCTGCGCACCCGGCGTACACCGGCTTTCGCCGAGGACCCGCAACCTCCCGACCGACCGCGGCCCTGGGTCGGCGCGAGCTCAGCGCCAGCGCCGGCCGCCGAGAACGATGCCGACAACGCCGCCGGTCGGGACGCCCAGCCGATGACCGCGCCGCCGCGCCGGAGCCTGATCGAGCGCGACCCCGCGCTGAACAAGAGCCTGCTGCTGCGGCTCATCGCCGCCGTCCAGGGGATGTGAGATGCCTCCGTCGACCGCGCGGCTGACTGGCCAAGGCCAGTCGGGCAGCACCGCTGTCAAGATCGTGGTGACAGGTCCGTCTGCCGCCGGCAAGACCACGCTGATCCGCACCATCAGCGAGATTACCGTGCTGTCCACCGAGCACGACGTCACCGACGAGACCCGCTCGGTCAAGGCCGAGACTACGGTGGCGATGGACTTCGGCCGGATCACGATCGACCGCGAGCTGGTGCTGTTCGGTACGCCGGGTCAGGACCGGTTCGACTTCATCTGGGAGATCCTGGGCGAGGGCATGCTGGACTACGTCCTGCTGGTGGACGGAACCCAGGAGGAGTCGGTCATTGCGGCCGTCCCGGTGCTGGCGGCCTTCCGGCGGATGGCGAGCGTGCCGTTCGTGGTCGCGGTCAACCGGGCCGAGCACCTCGATCCCGCCGCGGGGGCGTGGCTGCGCGAAACCCTCGACCTGGAGCCGGAGGTCCCGGTCATCCCGTGCGACGCCACCGACAGGAGCTCGGTCAAGCCGTGCTGTTGGCCCTGCTGTACGCCGTCGCCGAAACCCTGGAGCCGGCCGAGGCGCCGGCATGACCCCGGTCCGGCTGTTCGGCTGGCGCCCGACTCGCTGGTCGCGGCGCCCCCGCGGGCGGCACGCGGTCGGGGCGCCGCAGATGACCGCGCTGGTCGCTACCATCCGGCGGCCGGCATGAAGCGGCTCGGCGAGGTCCTGCCTGGACAGCGGGCTGATCACTGCGGACCAGCTGGAGTCGGCCATCGCCGAGCAGGACAAGCAGGGTCGCAGCCTGGGCCGCGTCTTGGTCGAGATGGGCCTGCTCACCGACAGCCAGCTGGTGGGGGCGCTCGCCGCCCAGATCGGGATGCGCTTCGTCGAACTTGCCGATGTCGCCGTGGATGGTGCCGCGGTCGCCGCCGTACCGGCGTCGATCTGCCGCCGGCACAGCTTGCTGCCGATCGGCTTCGAGGACGGCAAGCTCGTGGTCGCGATGGCCGACCCGGGCAACGTCTTCGCCATCGACGACATTCGCTCGCTGTCCGGTCTCGACGTACGCCCCGTGGTCGCGACCAAGGCCGACGTGACTTCGGCGATCGACCGCTTGCACCGCGGGGACGACGAGCTCGACGAGCTCACCATGTCGATCGACGCCGGCGAGCAGGAGGACGACCTCGCGCACGCCAAGGAGATCGTCGAAGACGCCCCGATCGTCAAGTTCGTCAACCTGCTCATCACCCAGGCGATCCACGACCGGGCCTCCGACATCCACATCGAACCCACCGAGCACGACATGCGGGTCCGCTTCCGGATCGACGGCGTCCTGCACGAGGTGATGCGTTCGCCTAAGGGCATCCAGGCCGGCGTGGTCTCTCGACTCAAGATCATGTCCGACATCGACATCGCCGAGCGACGGGTGCCGCAGGACGGTCGGATGTCGGTGAACACCAGCGGCAAGAAGATCGACCTGCGGGTGGCCACCCTGCCGACGGTGTGGGGCGAAAAGATCGTCATGCGGCTCCTGGACAACTCGACCGCGATGCTCGACCTCACCGATCTGGGGTTCAGCGCCGGCAACTACCGCCGGTACGCCGAAAGCTTCACCAAGCCCTACGGGATGATGCTCGTGACCGGCCCGACCGGCTCCGGGAAGTCGACGACGCTCTACGCCACCCTCAACATCGTCTCCACGCCGGAGAAGAACGTCATCACGGTTGAGGACCCGGTGGAGTACCGGCTGCCCGGCATCAACCAGGTGCAGACCAACGCCAAGGCCGGACTCACCTTCGCCTCCGCGCTGCGCTCCATCCTGCGCTCGGACCCCGACGTCGTACTCATCGGTGAAATCCGCGACCACGAGACCGCACAGATCGCCATCGAGGCCGCGCTAACCGGCCACCTCGTGCTCTCCACGCTGCACACCAACGACTCGCCGTCGGCGGTGACGAGGCTGATCGAGATGGGTATCGAGCCGTTCTTGGTCGGGTCGGCGATCGACTGCGTGCTGGCCCGGCGGCTGTGCTCCAAGTGTAAGGAGATCTACGTCCCGACCGAGGAGACGTTGGTGCACGCGCGCTTCCCGTGGACACCGGCGGAGCGGGTGCCCGAGCTCTACCGGCCGGGAAGTTGCTCGGCCTGCTCCAAGACCGGATACAAGGGTCGGCTGGCGCTGCACGAGGTAATGGTGGTCAGCGAGCAGATCGAGCGGCTCAGCGTCGAGCGTGCGTCCGCCGACCTCATCGGCCGGGCCGCCCGCGAGGAAGGCATGGTGACGCTGCGCGCCGACGGGATGGAAAAGGGGCTCTTGTGCTGGATCCGTGGGCATGATCAGGTGATCGCGCGGCCGGGTAGGGGTGGGCACATGCCGCCGAGGTCGAGCATGGCGAGAGCGACGAGGGCCTCGGGTGAGCGGAACCCGAAGGCGATGCGGGTCAGGAGCCGCAGTTTCGTATTCACGCTCTCCACCCGGGCATTCGACAGTCCGTGGCTGAGCGCAGCGTCGATGC
>JADGOU010000471.1 GCA_017882835.1 Frankiaceae bacterium
ACATCCCAGGACTCCCAGCCCCGGGACGAGAAGAAGGTCAAGAACATGAGCGCTGACCGTAGAAACACAACACGGGCCTGGGCAACACCCAAACCCGTCTCCCACCAGCAGTTCCCTGACTACCGCAACACGATCACAAAGCAGGGACAATGTGGCGCAGGACGTGGGGGGTGACGGCGTCCTCGATGCCGGCGGCCCGGGCGATGCCGGCGATGATCTCGTCGGCGACGCGGACCGACAGCCGGGTGCCGACGCGGTTGAGGAACACCGCGGTGGTGGCCTCGGCGCCGGGCCAGGTGCGGCGGACGGACGGCCAGGCCTCCAGGGCGGCGGCCAGTTCGGGGTGGACGGGCACCGCGCGGTGCTTGCGGCCGTTGCCACGGATGCGCAGCCGGCGCCGGCGTTGGGTGGCCGGTAGGTCGCCCAGGTCGAGCCCGACCGCTTCGGCGATGCGGGCACCGGCGAAACGCATCACCGAGGCCAGGGCCCGGTCGCGGGGCGGGGCGGCTTGGGCGCCGCGTTGCCAGTGGATGTCGTCGCGGCCGGTGAGGGCCTCGGGCGCGCGGCGGGCCGGCCGGTCGAGCCGGGCGACCGCCTGGCCGCGAGCTTGCCGAGGCCGCGGCGAATGGCCAGGTCGGACACGGCGGCCAGGTCGGCGTTGACGGTGGCCGGTGCCAGTTTGAGCGTGCCGTACAGGTAGGCCTTGTAGTCGCGGGCGGCCCACACCGCGGCGGCCGAGTCGGTCAGCGGGTCGCCGTCGACGTCGGCGTCGGCCGGCGCCCGGGCCGACCTGCCGCCGTGTTCTCTGAACCCGTCTTGCCGTCCTCGACGACCGGCACGACCACGTTCTCTGAACCCACCGGCCCGACCGCAGTAGAGACTGGAAGTTCTCTGAACATCGTTTGGCGGTCGGTCCTTCGCCCCTGGTGACACGCTCCTTAATGGCACCCCTGGTCGCCGCCGGCGAGCCCGTGCAGGCACTGACCCGCAGCAGCCACAGTGCTGCGGCAGTGCGCCGGCTCGGTGCCGAGCCGGTGCCCGGTGACCTGGTCGCACCCGCGACTGGCAGCGGCAGGTCCGCGCCGCCGGGCGGGTCGTGCACGCCGCGCAGCCCGCGACCTTCGGCGGCCGCCTCACGGCCAAGGTGGGGCAGCGCTACCGGGCCGATCGGCTCGTCCAGGACCGGGCACTGCTGGACGCGCTGGACCCGACTTCCCGGCTGGTCTACCTCAGCGGCAACAGCTACTTCGGCCAGACCGGCCCCGACACCGCAAGGGACGAGACGATGGACCGGCACCCGACCGGGTTCGGGCCCTACGTCCAGGACGCGGTCGCCGAGGTCCGCCGGCGCATCGACACCGGCCTGGACGCGGTCGTCGCGTTTCCCGGCGCGGTCTACGGTGACGGCGCCTGGCTGGCGCAGTACACCCTGACCCCGCTGCGCGCCGGCAAGCCCGTCTACGAACTCGGTGGGCGTCCCCGGCGCACCAGCCCGATCGCCGTGACCGACGTCGCCCGCGCCGTCACCTTCCTGACCGCCCAGCCGGCGGAGGCATTCAACGACATCGGACGGCTGCTGTTCCTCGTTGATGACCAGCCGCTGACCTTCCACGAGATCAACCAGATCGCTGCCGCCGCGCTCGACCTGCCCGCCCGCTACCGCCGCGTCCCCGCCCCGCTGATGCGCCTGCTCGCCGGTGCTGGACCTGTACGACCCGGCCGAGTTACTGGAGCGATCGCTGCGCCCGACCCAGATCGTGACCCGCAACTTGTCCGTCACCCAGGCCTGGGGCAGCCGCATATGGAACGAGCGCGACCCGCACGACTCGACGCGTCGCCGGTGGCAGGCCGTGCAGTGGTGGTCCTACCACCGTCCATTCTGGGACGTCCTGGGCAGCTGGGAACAGCCCGAGCTAGACCATGTCGAGGACCTGGACTTGGACCATGCTGCGGTACGCGACGCTGCGGCGGCGCTGGTCCGGCCGCTGCGGTAGGCACCGGGGTGGCAGTGTCAACTCGATCCGGCCGCTCGGGACGTGCTGTGAATGTCCTCGGCGGGGATCTTGCCGACCAGCCGGCCGCGGAGCCTCGGGCGAGCCGCCGGCCGAGCTCCCGCGCGCGCCGCCGGGCCCGGTTCGGGGACGACCCGCAGGTGGGCCCCGGGGGCGACGCCGGGCCGCGCCAGTTCGGCGGCGGAAACGCGCAGGGTCCCGGCACCGCCCACGACGACATCGAAGCCGTCGCCCAGTCGACCGACCCGTTCGACCCACGGTGTCCGCCCCGTTTGAGCCCAGGCTCAAATTGCCCGCCGATGACCTCGCGTAGTGGACCGACCTTCTCGCTGCCGGCGGAGCCCGGAACGGCGACGCGTCCCGGTGACCGGATGCACTACCGCAGGCGGTGGGCTACCGCCGGCGCGGTTCCCGGTCCGCCTCGGCCATCCCGCCCCAGATGCCGTAGGGCTCCGGCGTGGCCAGGGCATGCGCCGCGCACCGCCGCCGCACCGGGCAGCGCCGGCAGACCGCCTTCGCCGCCGCCTCCCGGGCGGCCCGCCGCGGGCCGCGT
>JADGOU010000472.1 GCA_017882835.1 Frankiaceae bacterium
ACACCCGCCCAGTCTCTCGGCCGGGTCCGACAATCCGGCGGACCGGGCATTCCTCCCCGCCCTGAACGGCGGGGCTTCCAGCCCGGGTTATCGGTGAATACCGCCGCCCCGCAACTGCCCAGCAGCGCGTTGTTCACCGACCAGTACGAGCTGACGATGCTCGAAGGCGCGCTGCGCAGCGGTACGGCGGGGATGCGCGCGATCTTCGAGGTGCACGCCCGCCGGCTGCTGAACGGCCGCCGGTACGGCGTGGTGGCCGGCACCGGTCGGCTGCTCGAGGCGCTCGAGCGCTTCCGCTTCGGCCCGAGCGAGCTGGAGCACCTGACGGCCGCGAAGATCGTCGACGAGGCAACCTGCGAGTGGCTGTCGACGTACCGATTCCGGGGCGACATAGACGGTTATGCCGAGGGCGACGTCTACTTCCCCGGCTCGCCCATCTTGACCGTGGACGGCACGTTCGGCGACGCGGTGCTGCTGGAAACGCTCGCGCTGAGCATCCTCAACCACGACTCGGCGGTGGCCTCGGCCGCCTCGCGAATGGTCTGCGCCGCCGGGCAGCGGCCGCTGATCGAGATGGGCAGCCGGCGGACGCACGAGGAGGCGGCGGTGGCGGCCGCCCGGGCGACCTACATCGCCGGCTTCGCCGCCACGTCCAACCTGGCAGCCGGCCGGCGCTTTGGCATCCCGACCACCGGCACCAGCGCGCACGCCTTCACCATGATCCATCCGAATGAGCGGTCGGCCTTCACAGCCCAGGTCGCCGCGCTCGGACGCGACACCACCCTGCTGGTCGACACCTACGACGTCCCCACCGGGGTGCGGACGGCCGTCGAGGTCGCCGGACCCGAGCTCGGCGCGATCCGGCTGGACTCCGGCGACCTGCTGCTGCAGGCCCGGCAGACCCGGGCGCTGCTGGACGAGCTCGGCGCCCGGGACACCAAGATCGTCGTCACCAGCGACCTGGACGAGTACGCCATCGCCGCGCTGGCCGCGGCCCCGGTCGACTCCTACGGCGTCGGCACCTCGGTGGTGACCGGCTCGGGCGCACCGACGGCGGGCTTCGTCTACAAGCTGGTCGCCCGGGCCACCGCGCCGCACCCCGACGCACCGATGCGCCCGGTGGCCAAGGCGTCCGCGGGCAAGATCGGCCGAGGCGGCCGCAAGTGGGCGCTGCGCCGGTACGACGCCGCCGGCCGGGCCGTGGAAGAGGTGTTGCACTCGGCGCCGCCGAGGCCGGGACCGGACGAGCGGGCGGTGCAGACCCCGCTGGTTCAGGCGGGCGAGCTCGCGTGCCCACCGAGCATCGACGCCGCCCGGGCGCACCACCGGCGGGTCTTCACCGAGCTGCCGCCCAGCGCGCACCAGCTCTCCCGCGGCGAGCCGGCGCTGGCAACGGTCTACGCCGAAGAGGACGGCCGATGACTACGGCGCTGCTCGTGGTCGACGTCCAGCGTGACTTCTGCGAAGGCGGCAGCCTGGCCGTAGCCGGGGGCGCGGCCGTCGCCGCCGCGATCAGCCGGCACCTGCATGTGACCGACGCCAACTATGCCCAGGTGGTCGCCACCCGGGACCGCCACGTCGATCCCGGCGGCCACTTCGCCGCCCAGCCCGACTACGTCGACACCTGGCCGGCGCACTGTGTGGTCGGTACGCCGGGCGCCGAGCTGCACCCGGCGCTGGACACCGGCCGGATCACTGCCGTCTTCGACAAGGGCGCGCGAGCAGCCGCCTACAGCGGGTTCGAGGGCGTCGACGCCACCGGTACGCCGCTCGCGGACTGGCTGCGGGGCCGCGGGGTGGACGCGGTGGACGTGGTCGGGATCGCCACCGACCACTGCGTCCGGGCCACCGCGTTGGACGCCGTGCGGGCCGGGCTGGCCACCACCGTGCGCCTGGACCTGACCGCCGGCGTGGCCGCGGCGACCACCGAGACGGCCCTGGCCGAGATGCAGGCGGCCGGCGCGCGCCTGCGCGGCCAGCTGGTCGTTGCCAGCTGATCAGCCGGCCAGTGGACCGGCCTGGCGCGGACCGGCCTGGCGGAGCATGCGCTTGAGCACCTTGCCGGTGGCGTTGCGGGGTAGCTCGGCGTGGAAGACCACCGAGCGCGGCACGCGATACGGCGATACGGCGATACCGCGATACCGCGACAACCGGTCGCGGATGTAGTCGCCGGCGGCGGCCGACGCCACGCCGGCGCGGACGCGGGCCGCTGGCCCGCTCGCCGCTGCCAGCTCCGGCGAGCGGCGCCTGGAGATCAGGTCTCGCCGCCGATATCGAGGGCGTAAGCCTGGAAGACGAGGTCTGCGCCTTGCTGACGGTGCCGGACCAGCCGAGCGATCAGCCGGTTGATCGACTCTCGGGCTGCGGCCAGACTGTCGACTGCGTCGTCGTCGAGACCGTGCGCAACGACCTGGTCGATCTCCCCGCGAAGCGCGGTTACCGCGGCCGTGATCTCGTCGTGCTCCGCCCGCAGCCGGTTGACGGCGTTGGCCAGCCGGGGCGAGACTTCGAGCACCTCGGTGTACAGGCCATCCTCGCCCTCGGTGCCGGCAATGTGGCTGGC
>JADGOU010000473.1 GCA_017882835.1 Frankiaceae bacterium
CGCGCCGGCGAGGTGGAAATCCGTTCGCTCAAGGTCGGTGAGCTCGAGATTGGTGGGCAACCATGGCCGGGGTCGGCTTCTGCTTCCGGATCTACGCACTGATCCAGCGCCGGCGCCAGCCGCGGTATCGGGGAAGTCCCAGGCCTTCGCACGCGCGGGCCGGCCGGCATCGTCGCAGCCGGGACCGGGCCCGCGCTGTTCGCACATGAGTCTCGGTGAACGAACTCCATCACGGACGCAGCGTTGGCTCCTGCCCCCACGGCGGCGGCGGGATCGACGCCAAGGCCGGCACGTCATCCGGCCAAACGAGCAGCACCGGGCAGGGCGCATGGTCGACCACGAAACGGGTCTCCGCGCCCAGGCTGCGCGGACCAAGGCGCGACCGGTCGCCGTCCCGCGCCACCACGAGCAGCCGGGCCCCCTCGGCGGCCGCCACTACCTCGCGCTCCACCCGTCCACTTCGGGCCTCGGTCCGGGCCGGTCGGCCGAGGCGCTGCACCGCCGCGGCCAGCAGGTCGGCAGCCCCCTGCGCGGTCAGCTGCTCGACCCGCGGGCTGTGCTGGGCCCGCCCACGTCCCATCAGGCCGGCCAGGGCGCCGGCCGCGGCCTCGGCCACCTCGGCGGCGGTGACGTGTAGCAGCAGCACGTCATCCTCCGCCGGAGCCCACGCCCGGGCGGCGTCGACGCAACCCGTCCAAGTGCCCTCCACCACCCACGCCACCGTCGTCACCTCACGCTCCGATCACTCTCACGGCGACCCACAGGGACAGGGTCGCCGCCACCAGCGCAGCCGGCACCGTCAGGGCGCCGAGCCGCAGGAACTCCACCTGGGTCGCCTCCACGTCGCGCGCGCGCAGCAGCCGCTTCCACAGCAGGGTGGCCAGCGAACCAACGTAGGTGAGGTTGGGGCCAACGTTGACCCCGATCAGCGCGGCCAGCACCGCGGGCGACCCGACCGCCGCCACCGTGGGCAACAGCATGAGCACGGCCGGCAGGTTGTTCACCAGGTTGGCCAGCACCGCTGCGACCACGGTGACGAGCAGCAGGGCTGGCAGCGTCGTCGCATCGGGCACCAGCTTCGGCACGAGCCGGCTAAGCCCGGCGTCCTGAACAGCGCGCACCACCACGGCGAGCCCGACGACAAAGGCGAGAAACGGCACCGCGGCCGCCGACAGCAGCGAGCCCGGCGTCGCCCGCCGGCCGCGCACCGCCGGCACCGCCAGCGCCACCACGCCGATCGCGGCCACCACCGCGGGGTCGAGGTGTACGAACGAGGCCGCCCCGAACCCGGCAAGGGTGAGGACCAGCACCACCACCGGATACACCGGCAGCCGAGGCTCCGTGTCGTCGACCGCAGGACCGCCGGCGGCCGCGGGTGCGGCAGGCTGCCGCAGGTCGGTGGCGAAGAAGCGGCGGAACACGGCGTACTCCACCGCCAGCGCCACCACCCACGGTGTTGCCATTAGGGCCGCGAACCGGACGAAGGACAGGCCGCTGGCGCGAAACGCCAGCAGGTTGGTGAGGTTGGAGACCGGCAACAGCAACGAGGCGGTGTTGGCCAGGTGGCTGCAGGCGTAGACGGGCGGTTTGGGCCGCAGCCGGCTGCGCACCGCCGCACCCATCACCACCGGGGTGAGCAGCACCACGGTGGCGTCCAGGCTTAGCACGGCGGTCACCGCGGAACCGAGCACGAACACCTGGCCGAGAAACGGCACCGGCCGGCCACCGGACGCGCTGACCAGCCGGGCACCGGCCGCGGTGAACAGGCCCTCCCGCTCGCAGAGGTCGGCCAGTACCAGCACCGCAGCGAGGAAGCCGACCGTTGGCGCCAACGCGCGCACCTCGTCCAGGGCGTCCGTCAGTGGCAGCACCCCGAGTACGACGACGAGCAGCGCCGCCGGGACGGCCCCCGTCGCCTCAGGCAGCCCACGGGGCCGGATCACGGCGACGGCGAGCGAGGCAGCCAACAGCGCCACACCCAGCGCCTCGCCGAGGCCTCCGGACACCGCCCCCTCTTCCTTCTTCCGGCTGCGCGGCAGCGGCGAGCCACCCATCCTGCTGCCTGCCTGCGACCGCCGCCAGACCGGGACGGCCCACGGCACACCCTCCTCGCCGTCGTCGTCAAGAGGGTCCGGTCGCGCCGCCGGAGAGCCGCCGCCGCGACGTAATCGGCACGGCAGTACACGCCGAAGCAGCGCTCCTGGCCGTATCGCCTCGACCCACGCTTACGGCGGTTGCGGGGGTTCGGGCTGGAGTCGCGAAGGGCAACCCGATCCGCGCTCCGTCCCGTGGAGCGTCGGGTCCAAGATGCGCGGAGGAACTTGCAGCCACCCTTGAAACTTGACCTCCTACGGGTGGACGATCTCCTCTTCTCGTCCGAGGAGGCCAGTGATGTCTCAAGCCGACGTGGCTCTGTTGCGCGACGCCTACCGGGACTGGAGCAGCGGAGATTTCCCGACGGCGAGCCAGGCTCTCGCTCCCGACATCGAGTGGGTGGAGTCGGGCACGGGGATGCCCTACAGCGGCACCTGGCACGGTACCGCCAGCGTGGTGAACG
>JADGOU010000003.1 GCA_017882835.1 Frankiaceae bacterium
ACCACCATCGAGCTGGCCGAGCTGGCACTGGAGGAGGTGGGCGTCGCGATCGTGCCCGGCGAGGCATTCGGTACGCCGGGTTACGCCCGGCTGTCCTATGCGCTGGCCGACGACGACCTGGTCGAGGGCGTCGGCCGGCTGGCGACGCTGCTGGCGGACGCGCGCTGACCGACCGAGCGAGCGTGCCGGCCGGTCAGCCGCTGGCCGTCGGCTCAGGCCAGCTGGACGACCGCCCGCGCGCCGGAGAACACCTTCGCGTCCCCGGAGGTCGCCGTCAGCCCGACGACCACCCGGTTGTCGGCGAGCTTCTCCTCGACCCGGCCGGACACGGTCAGGGTCGCGCCGACGCCGTCGTCGGGCACCACCACCGGACTGGAGAAGCGGACGCCGTACTCCACGACGGCGCCGGGGTCGCCGACCCAGTCGGTGACCACCCTCGCCGCCTCGGCCATCGTGTACATCCCGTGGGCGATGACGTTGGGCAGACCGACCGAGGTGGCGAACCGCTCGTTCCAGTGGATGGTGTTGAAGTCGCCGCTGGCGCCGCAGTAGCGGACCAGGTTGACCCGCTGTACCGCGAAGTCGACCGCGGGGACCTCGGTGCCGACCTCTACGTCGGCGTACCTGACAGCCGCGGCCATCACGCCTCCTGCTGTGCTGCGCTGGCGGCGGTGCCGCGACTGACCAGCGTGTTGTACACGGTGGCGACCCGCTCGCTGTCGACGGTGGTCACCTCGGATTGGGTGGTCAGCAGCTCGTTGCGTCCGGCATCGCGGATGTCGGCCACCCGCGACGTCACCGCCAGCCGGTCCCCGGCCCGCACCGGCCGATGGTGGACGAACCGCTGCTCGCCGTGCACCACCCGGCTGTACTCCAGCCCGAGGCCCGGGTCGACGATCGGGCTCTCGTCAAAGAACCGGAAGGTCAACACGGTCAGGAAAGTCGGCGGAGCGATCACGTCCGGGTGGCCCAGCGCCCGGGCAGCGTCGGCATCGACGTACGCCGGGTTGGCGTCGCCGATCGCAGTGGCGAACTCGCGGATCTTCTCCCGGCCCACCTCGTACGGCGCCGAAGCCGGGTAGCTGCGGCCGATGAAGTCCCGGTTCAGCGGCATCAGCCCATGCCTCCGAGCTGGCCACCAGTGACCGGAATGGTGACGCCGGAGATGAAGTCGCTGTCGGAGGAGACCAGGAACGCGTGCACGTTGGCGATGTCCTCCGGCTGCGCCGAGTGGCCGAGAGAGATCATCGATATGGCCAGCTGGCGCATCTGCTCCGGGATGCCGAGCTCGCCGCCACCCTCCTTGGGCGCCGTCAGCCGCGTTTCGACGAAGCCGGGGGCGACCGCGTTGACGTTGATGCTGAACGGACCGAGCTCGCGAGCCAGCGTCTTGGTCGCCGCGATGATCCCGCCCTTGGCCGCGGTGTAGTTGAACTGACCCGGGTTGCCGGTCAGCGCCGCCACCGACGAGGTCATAGTGATCTTGCGGTTGTACGCCGCGCGGCCATTGGCCTTGATCTCGGCCTTGGCCACCTCCCGCAGGTAGGGCATCGCCGCCAGGGTGGTGTGGAAGGCCGTCTTGAGGTTGACGTCGATCACTAGGTCGAACATGGCGTCGTCCATGCTGTGGAACATCTTGTCGCGGGTGATCCCGGCGTTGTTGACGACGATGTCGAGCTTGCCGAAGGTGTCGACGGTCGCCTGCACCATCTCCTTGGCGGCGGCCAGGTCGACGGTGTTGGCCAGGCTGACGCTGACTTCGCCGCCGGCATTCTTGACCAGGTCGGCGGTCTCGTGCGCCGGCTCGGCGTCCACGTCGTTGACCACGACCTTCGCGCCGTCGGCCGCCAGGCGCAGGGCGATGGCCCGCCCAATCCCCCGACCGGCTCCCGTGACGATCGCAACCCTGTCATCCAGCCGTCCCACGCGGACCTCCCGAAGTCGGTTCGGTTTTGGACGGACGCTACCGGATACGGCCAAGGCCGCCGCCCTGCGGGGCAGCGGCCTTGGGTGCGCGCTGAGCTCGTCAGCGCGCGCGGTATGGAGTCAAGCGGTCAGCGGGTCTCGCGGTGCGCGGTGTGCTGGCGGCAGTTCGGGCAGAACTTCTTCAGCTCCATGCGGTCCGGGTCGTTGCGCCGGTTCTTCCTGGTGATGTAGTTGCGGTGCTTGCACTCCTGGCACGCCATCGTGATCTTGGGGCGGACGTCGGTGGCAGCCACGGGCTGGGCCTTCTCTCGGATGCGGATGCATGACGCGGTTGCGTCGACAGATGGGATTCCCAGACAGCCGGTTGGCTAGGGGGTTGGCTAGGCGGTTGGCTAGGCCGACGAGTGTAGCGGTGGCCGGATTTGAACCGGCGACACAGCGATTATGAGCCGCTTGCTCTGCCAGGCTGAGCTACACCGCCATCCGCGGCGCCCGGTCGAGCCGGACCCGCGAAGAGCCCCCTTACGGAATCGAACCGTAGACCTTCTCCTTACCATGGAGACGCTCTGCCGACTGAGCTAAGGGGGCGGGGCTGGGCCAGGGTACATGTGGTACGACCGGCGCCGCATCGGCGGGCAAGCCAGACCCGCGACGGGCGGCTGAGCGGCGGGCGGACCGCGGCGCGGCGGGCGCGCCGCGGACCCGCACCGCCGCTGTCGGTGGCAGGTGATGGATTCGAACCATCGTAGGCTGAGCCGACGGTTTTACAGACCGCTCCCTTTGGCCGCTCGGGCAACCTGCCGGGCCGCCGCGCGGGCGAGCTATGCACCACGCGCGCCGGTGTGGAGGATACCGCCCAACCAGATCGGCAACCGAGGAGGACCTACGCCGTGGCCGACCCGTCGTTCGATGTCGTGAGCAAGGTGGATCGGCAGGAGGTCGACAACGCGCTCAACCAGGCGGCGAAAGAGATCGCCACCCGCTACGACTTCAAGGGTGTGGGCGCGTCCATTGCCTGGTCGGGCACCGAGAAGATCGACATCCGCGCGAACAGCGAGGACCGGGCCAAGGCGGCTCTGGAAGTGCTGCGCGACAAGTTGGTCAAGCGCAAGGTGTCACTCAAGGCTGTCAAGGCGGCCGACCCACGCCAGTCCGGCAAGGAGTTCCGGATCGAGGTGACGGTCAACGAGGGCATCTCGGATGAGAACGCCAAGAAGATCGCCAAGATGGTCCGGGCGGAGGGGCCCAAGGGCGTGCAGACCCAGATCCAAGGAGACCAGCTGCGGGTGAGCGCCAAGAAGAAGGACGACCTGCAGACGGTGATCGCCATGCTTCGCGAAGCCGACCTCGACATCGCCCTGCAGTTCACCAACTACCGCTAGCTAGACCCAGGCTCAGCGGGCGCCGCCGTCGGCACGTGGGGTTCGTAGCACGGCAGTGAGGGACGTGCGCCACCTTCACCCACCCACGGCACAGCTGGTACGGCGGGTCGAGCCCGCCGGCGATGCCCTCGGCGGGTGAAGCTGTCCGATCGGCCTGGCTTCACCGGCCTACGGCACAGCTGGTACGGCGTGTCGCCGCCGTCCGCGATGCCCTCGCCCGGTGAAGACGCCCGGCCGGCCAGCTTTACGGGCCTACGGCACAGGCCGGTAGGGCGCGATTCGCAGCCGCGCTGCGTACAGCGGCATTCCGACCACGGGATCGCGGTATCGGAGCGAAGACCCGCAGGCCAGCGAGCCCCAGCGGCGCGGTCCGCCCGGAGCGCCCAGAACACGACATACCATCGGGGTCTGGGGAACAGGAGGGCCGCCCGCATGACCAAGCAGGTCCGGCAACTGGACGGGGTCATCGTCCGCTTCGCCGGCGACTCCGGCGACGGCATGCAGCTCACCGGCGACCGGTTCACCGCGGAGACGGCAGCGTTCGGCAACGACCTGTCCACGCTGCCGGACTTCCCGGCGGAGATCCGCGCGCCGGCCGGCACGTTGGCCGGCGTCTCCGGCTTCCAGCTGCACTTCTCCGACCACGAAATCATGACCCCGGGCGACGCCCCGGACGTGCTGGTCGCGATGAACCCGGCGGCGCTCAAGGCCAACCTGCGGGAGCTGCCCAAGGGTGCGGACATCATCGTCAACACCGACGAGTTCACCAAGCGCAGCCTGGCCAAGGTGGGGTACGCCGCCAACCCGCTCGAGGACGGCTCGCTGGACGAGTTCCGGGTGCACCCGATCCCGCTGACCTCGATGACGGTCGTGGCGCTGGCCGGGCTGGACCTGGGCAAGAAGGAGGCCGAGCGGTCGAAGAACATGTTCGCCCTCGGCCTGATGAGCTGGCTCTACACCCGCCCGACCGAGGGCACTGTCGTCTTCCTCGAGCGTCGGTTCGCCAAGATTCCCGAGGTGGCCCGGGCCAATGTCGCGGCGTTCAAGGCGGGCTACCACTTCGGCGAGACGACGGAGTCGTTCTCGGTCAGCTACGAGGTCAAGCCGGCGCCAATGCCGCCGGGGCTCTACCGCAACATCTCCGGCAACCTCGCCCTGTCCTACGGCCTGGTCGCCGCCTCCCGGCTGTCCGGACTGCCGCTCTTCCTCGGCAGCTACCCGATCACCCCGGCCACGGACATCCTGCACGAGCTGAGCAAGCACAAGCGGTTCGGGGTGCGCACCTTCCAGGCCGAGGACGAGATCGCCGGGGTGGGGGCAGCGCTCGGCGCCGCGTTCGGCGGAGCCCTGGCGGTCACCACGACCAGCGGTCCGGGCCTTGCGTTGAAGGCGGAGACGATCGGGCTCGCGGTCTCGCTCGAGTTGCCGTTGATCGTCGTCAACGTGCAACGCGGCGGTCCGTCCACCGGGCTGCCGACCAAGACCGAGCAGGCCGACCTGCTGCAGGCGATGTTCGGCCGCAACGGCGAGGCGCCGGTCCCGATCGTCGCGCCGCGGTCCCCGTCGGACTGTTTCGACGCCGCGATCGAGGCAGCCCGGATCGCGACCAAGTACCGCACCCCGGTGCTGCTGCTTTCCGACGGCTACCTGGCCAACGGCTCGGAGCCGTGGCTGCTGCCGGAGGTGGCAGCCCTGCCCGACCTGCGGGTCGAGTTCGCCACCGAGCCCAACCACGTCGCGGCTAACGGTACGGCGGAGTTCTGGCCGTACCTGCGCGACGAGCAGACCCTGGCCCGACCGTGGGCGGTGCCCGGCACGCCGGGTCTGGAGCACCGAATCGGCGGCCTGGAGAAGGCAAGCGGGTCAGGCAACATCTCCTACGACCCCGCCAACCACGAGGCGATGGTCCGGCTGCGGGCGGCCAAGATCGACGGCATCGCGGCCGACATCCCACCGCTGCAGGTCGATGACCCCAGTGGGCGCGCGCGAGTCCTGGTGTTGGGCTGGGGCTCGACGTACGGCCCGATCGGGGCGGCCGTCCGCCAGGTTCGCCGCGTCGGCGGCGTGGTCGCCCAAGCCCACCTGCGGCACCTGCACCCGTTCCCGGCGAACACCGGCGAGGTGCTGCGCCGCTACGACCGGGTCGTCGTCCCGGAGATGAACCTCGGGCAGCTGTCCATGCTGCTGCGGGCGACGTACCTGGTCGACACCATCGGCTACAACCGGGTGCGCGGGTTGCCGTTCAAGTCCGACGAACTCGCCGCCGTCATCGAGTCCGTGCTGGCAGGAAGTGATCCGCAGTGACCCAGCCCTCCGGCGCCGTGTCCACCGGCGCCAACGCCTTGACCCTCGTGCCCAAGACGGATGAGAAGCAGACCGCCAAGCACTTCAAGACCGACCAGGAGGTGCGCTGGTGCCCCGGCTGCGGGGACTACGCCGTCCTCGCCGGCGTGCAGAGCTTCCTGCCGGAGCTGGGCCTGCGCCGGGAGAACATCGTGTTCATCTCTGGGATCGGCTGCTCGTCCCGGTTCCCGTACTACATGAACACCTTCGGCATGCACTCCATCCACGGCCGGGCCCCGGCGATCGCCACCGGGCTGGCGACCTCCCGCCCCGACCTGTCGGTGTGGGTGGTGACCGGTGACGGCGACGCCCTGTCGATCGGTGGCAACCACCTGATCCACGCGCTGCGCCGCAATGTGAACATCACCATCCTGCTGTTCAACAACCGGATCTATGGCCTGACCAAGGGCCAGTACTCCCCCACCTCCGAGCTAGGCAAGATCACCAAGTCCAGCCCGATGGGCTCGCTGGACCGGCCGTTCAACCCGGTGTCGCTGGCGCTCGGCGCGGAGGCCACCTTCGTCGCCCGCACGATCGACTCCGATCGGGGGCACCTGACGTCGGTGCTGCGGGCGGCGGCGGTGCACCGCGGCGCCTCCCTGGTAGAGATCTACCAAAACTGCAACATCTTCAACGACGGCGCGTACGACGGACTGAAGAACCCGGACACCCGCGACGACCACCTGATCCGACTCGAGCACGGCCGCCCCATCCGGTTCGGCCGGGACGGCCAGCGCGGTGTCCGGATGACCACCCAGGGCCAGCTGGAGTTCGTCGACGTCGCTGAGGTCGGCGAGCAGGCGTTGCTTATTCACGACGCCGAGCACGCCCATCCGGGCCTGTCGTTCATGCTGTCCCGACTGGAAGTCGACGGGCCAACCCCCCTCGGCATCTTCCGATCCGTCGACCGGCCGGTGTACGACGACTTGATGCGCGACCAGATCGAAACCGCGCAGGCGCGCTCCGGTGCGGCCGAACTGCAGGACCTGCTCACCAGCGGCGACACCTGGCGGATCGGGTAGCCGGCCGCTCGCCAGCGGGCCGGTCGCGTCGCGCGGATGTCGACGCAGCGGCGAGGTCTGGTCTACGGCCTAGCCGCCTACGGCCTCTGGGGCCTGTTCCCGCTCTACTGGCCATTGCTGCGTCCGGCCGGCGCGGTGGAGATCCTCGCGCACCGGATCGTGTGGTCGCTGCTGGTCGTCATCGCCTTGTTCGCCGTACGCCGCGCCAGCACGGACCTGCCGGCCTTGCTGCGCCAGCCGGCGGCCCTGCGCCGCCTTGCGCTGGCAGCGGTCGTGCTGTCGGCGAACTGGGGCGTCTACATCTACGGCGTCAATAGCGCGCAGGTGGTGGAGACCTCGCTCGGCTACTTCGTCAACCCGCTGGTCACCGTGGTGCTCGGCGTCGTGGTGCTGCGCGAGCGGCTGCGCCGACCGCAGTGGATCGCCGTCGGCATCGCCGCCCTGGCCGTGGCCGTCCTGACCGCGGACTACGGGCACGTACCAGTGATCGCTCTGACGCTGGCCGGCAGCTTCGGCTGCTACGGCCTGCTGAAGAAGCAGGCCAACGCCGGCGCACTAGAGGGGCTCACCGTCGAGACCAGCGTGCTGTTCCTGCCGGCGCTGGGGTACCTCGTGGTGCTGGCTGCCCGCGGCTCGTCCAGCTTCGGCGTGGACCTCCCCCACGACCTCGGCCACGACGCGCTGCTCGCCGGCGCCGGAGTGGTGACCGCCGTACCGCTGCTGTTCTTCGGGGCAGCGACCACGCGGATTCCGCTGACGTTGATCGGGCTGTTGCAGTACGTCACGCCGATCATGCAGCTGGCGATCGGCGTGCTGCTCCGGCACGAGCCGATGCCGCCCGCCCGGCTCGCCGGGTTCGCCCTGGTGTGGCTGGCGTTGGCAGTGCTGACCGCCGACGGACTGCGCAACCACCGGCGGCAGACCCGGCTGACCACCGGGCTGGTGTGACGGGCCGGCGACGTCAGCCGGTCCGGGCGACCACGAAGTCGCTGAGCGCGGCCAGCGCGGCCTTGGCCGGGATGTCCGGCAGCGGTGCCAGCGCGGAGCGGGCGTCCTCGGCCCAGGTGGACAGCGTCTCGGCAGCCAGCGCCATGGCGGGGTGGCCGCGCAGCCGGCTCAGCGCCTCGGTCAGCGCCGCGTCGTCGGTCAGGCTGCCGGCCAACAGCTCTGCGAGCCGCGGGTCCGGCGCGGCCGCCGGGTCCAGGGCGTAGAGCACCGGCATCGTGCGGACGCCCTCGCGCAGGTCGGTGCCCGGCGTCTTGCCGGACTGGACGGTCTCGCTGGCCACGTCCAGCAGGTCGTCGGAGAGCTGGAAGGCGACGCCGATGCGCTCGCCGTACCGGGTGAGAGTCTCCACGGTGGCGGCATCGGCACCGGACAGCAGGGCGCCGAGGTGTCCGGAGGTGGCGATCAGTGAGCCGGTCTTCTCGGCCACCACCCGCAGGTAGTGCTGGATCGGGTCCTGCCCCTCCAGCGGTCCGACGGTCTCCCGGATCTGGCCCTCGCAGAGCACCGCGATGGTGCGGGCCAGGATGCGGGTGGCCTCGGTGCCGAGATCAGCAGTGATCTCCGAAGCCCGAGCGAACAGGAAGTCGCCGGTCAGGATGGCGACGGTGTTGTCCCAGCGCGAGTTCGCGCTCTGCGCGCCTCGGCGCATCACCGCCTCGTCCATCACGTCGTCGTGGTACAGCGTGGACAGGTGGGTCAGCTCGATCGCGACTGCGGCCGGGACGATGCCGGGGGCGCCAGCGTCGGCGAACTGGCTGGCCAGCAGCACCAGCAGCGGACGGAACCGTTTGCCACCGGCGTCGACCAGGTGCCGCGAGGTTTCGGTGACAAACGGGTAGTCGCTCTTGACCGCGTCCCGCAGCATGCTTTCGACCGACTCCAAGCCGGCCCGGACGGCAACGTCGAGATCACGGTCACGCACCTCGATGCCAGTCCGTGCCCTGCCCGCCGGGCCAGCAAGCCCGAGGGCTGCCGCCCAGCCGGGGGTCGTCATACGGGCTCCTGTCTGCGGGTGGGTGGCAACACCAGCATCCCATCCAGCCGGGGTCGCCGCGGTACCGGATCTGATCTGGTGGGCGCCGCCGGTGCCCGATCAGCGGACGAAGAGCGCTGCCTTGTCAGCCAGCGTGAACAGCGGTCCGGGGATGACGCCGAGCACCACCGTGACGGCGAACGCCAGCGCGATCGCCCCGTAGGTCAGCACGCTCGGGACCGCGATCGTCGGACCATCCGGGGCCGGGGCCTCGAAGAACATCAGCACGATCACCCGGACGTAGAAGAAGGCGGCCACGGCGCTGGCGATCAGTCCGACCACCACCAGCCCCGTCGCCCCGCTGCTGATCGCCGCCGAGAAGACCGCAAACTTGCTGGTGAAGCCGCTGGTCAGCGGGATGCCCGCGAAGGCCAGCAAGAACAGGGCGAAGATGCCGGCCAGCGCCGGGGACCGCCGGCCCAGTCCGCGCCACTGCGACAGGTGGGTCGCCTCGCCGTCGGCATCGCGGACCAGGGTGACGATGGCGAACGCGCCCAGCGTGCTGAAGCCGTAGGCCAGCAGGTAGAACAGCGAGCCGGACAGGCCGCTGCGGTTGAGCGCGACGACGCCAGTGAGGATGAAGCCGGCGTGCGCGATCGAGGAGTAGGCGAGCATCCGCTTGACGTCGGTCTGGGTGATGGCGAGTACGGCGCCCACGCCCATGGTGAGGATCGCGACGCCCCACATCAACGGCCGCCAGTCCCAGCGGACCGGTCCGAAGGCGACGTAGAACACCCGCAGCAGCGCCCCGAACGCGGCGACCTTGGTGCCCGAGGCCATCAGCGCGGTGACCGGGGTGGGTGAGCCCTGGTAGACGTCCGGCGTCCAATTCTGGAACGGGGCAGCACCGATCTTGAACAGTAGGCCGACCGAGAGCAGGGCAATGCCGAGGTAGAGCAGGGTGTCGTTGCTGCCCACGGTGCCGGTTGCGGTGAAAATCGCACCCAGGTCGACGCTGCCGGCGTACCCGTAGAGCATGGCGATGCCGTAGAGGAAGAACGCCGAGGAGAAGGCGCCGAGCAGGAAGTACTTCACGGCCGCTTCCTGGGACAGCAGCCGGCGGCGGCGGGCCAGGCCGGCGAGCAGGTAGAGCGGCAGCGACAGGATCTCCAGCGCGACGAACATCAGCAGCAGGTTGTTCGACGCCGGGAAGAGCAGCATGCCGCCGAGGGCGAACATCGCCAGCGGAAAGACCTCGGTCTGCATGGTGGACGACGCGGTGAGCTGGCGCTCCCCCCGGGAGCCGGGTACGACGGCGGCCGCGGCGACGAAGGTGCCGCCGGTGGAGTCCAGCGACCGCTCCCCGAGCAGCAGTACGGCGGCGATGCCGAGCAGCAGCAGCGTGCCCTGGATGAACAGCGTCGGCCCGTCGACCGCGACCGCCCGCTCGGCGATCAGGGTCGGGTGGTGGTGGTTGCGGGCGACCAGCGCCACCGCCACCAGGCCGCCGGTCAGCCCGGCCAGCGCGACCACAAGGTGCACCGGCCGCCGTCGTCGGGCCGGCACGAACGCCTCCACCAGCACGCCGATCGCGGCGGCGAGGAAGACCGCGATCATCGGCCACAGCGGGCCGTAGGCGATCGACGGCGCGGGGATGTCCGTCGGAGTCACTTGCTGCTTCCGTCCACAGTCCCGGCCGTTACAGTCCCGGCCGTTACGGCGGCTGGGGCGACCGTCGGGACCGAAGCCGGGGCGGCGGCGGCCGGGACACCGCTGGTGGGCTGCGGGTCGTGGGCCTTGACCTGGGCCAGGGTGGCGTTCACCGCCGGAGTGATCACATCGAGCACCGGCTTGGGGTAGACGCCGAGCACGAACATCAACGCGACCAACGGGGCCACCACCCAGGCCTCCCGGGCATTGAGGTCGCGCAGCCGCTCGTTGCCGGCGGTTACCGGCCCGGTCATCGTGCGTTGGTACACGAGCAGGATGTAGAGGGCGGCCAGGATGATGCCCACGGTGGCGACGATGGCCAGCGCCCGGTAGCGGGTGAAGGTGCCGACCAGCACCAGGAACTCGCTGACGAAGGTGCTCAGCCCGGGCAGCGACAGGGTGGCCAGCGCGACCACCAGGAAGACCCCGGCCATCATCGGCGCGACCGAGCCGACCCCGCCGTACTCGGCGGCCAGTCGGGTGCGTCGGCGGTCGATCAGGAAACCGACGACGAAGAACAAGGCACCGGTCGACAGCCCGTGGTTGACCATGTACAGCACGCTGCCGGCCTGGCCCTGGCTGGTGAGGGCGAAGACTCCCATGCCGATGAAGCCGAAGTGCGCCACCGAGGTGTAGGAGACGAACCGCTTGAGGTCGCGCTGCCCCATCGCCAGGAAGGCCCCGTAGAAGATGCCGATGACCGCGAGGGTGAGCACCACCGGAGCGAAGTAGCGCGAGGCGTTCGGGAACAGCGGGATGCAGTAGCGGATGAAGCCGAACGTGCCGACCTTGTCCAGGACGCCGACCAGCAGCACGGCCCCGCCGGTCGGCGCCTCGGCGCCGGCGTCGGGCAGCCAGGTGTGGAACGGGAACAGCGGGGCTTTGATCGCGAACGCGATGAAGAAGCCGAGGAAGAGCCACTTCTCCACCCCGGGGCTGATGTGCAGGGTGGCCAGGGTGGCGAAGTCGAAGGTTCCGCCGCCGGGCAGCTGCTGGCCGGACACGACGTACAGGCCGATCACCGAGGCCAGCATCAACAGGCCGCCGAGCAGGCTGTAGAGCAGGAACTTGACCGCGGCGTAGGACCGGCGCGGGCCGCCGTAGCTGCCGATGAGGAAGTACATCGGGATCAGCATGGCTTCGAAGAACACGTAGAACAGGAAGACGTCGGTGGCCGCGAAGACGCCGATCATCATGGTCTCCAGCACGAGCACCAGCGCGAAGAACGTCTTGGTGCTGCGCCGGCCCTCTTCGGCCGCGTGCCAGGAAGCGAGGATGACGACCGGGACGAGGATGGTGGCGAGCGCGATCAGCACCAGCGCGATGCCGTCCACCCCGACGGCGAACCGGATGCCGAAGTTGGTGATCCAGGCGTAGGAACGGCCGAACTGGAAGGTCATCTGCTGGCCACCGCCCCGGCCCGGATCGAAGGCGGCGCCCATGGCGATTGTGGCCATCAGCGTCAGCAGGGCAACGACCAACGCCGTCCGCTTGGCCAGGACGTCGCGGCCGCGCGGCAGTGCGGCCACCACGACCGCGCCGAGCAGCGGCAGGCCGCCGACCACGAACAGCCACGGGAAGTCCGTGCCCACCGGCGAGGTCACGGTCATCCCAGCCTTCCCAGCAGCAGCACGGCGAGCACCAGGGCGGCGCCGCCGAACATCGACAGCGCGTAGGACCGGACGAAGCCGGTCTGGGCGTGGCGCAACCGGCCGGAGCTGCCACCGATCCCGGCCGCGAGCCCGTTGACCACGCCGTCGACGCCCCGGCCGTCGACGAAGACCAGCGCGCGGGTCAAGTATTGACCCGGACGCATCAGCAGCGACTCGTTGACCGCATCGCCGTAGAGGTTGCGCCGGGCAGCCACGGTGACCGGACTGACGGCCTGCGGAGCGGTGCGGGGCACCGCCTGGGTGCCGTACTGCCGGTAGGCGGCGGCGGCACCGCCGGCGACGACCAGCAGCGTGATCAACGTCAGCACCGTGGGCGAGATCGTGTGGATGCCCTCCTCGGCGGAGCGGCCGACCACCGGCTCCAGGAATTGCTGCAGGCCGCCGCCGAACGTGAGCGCGAAGCCCGAGATCACCGAGCCGAGCGCCAACACGATCATCGGCCCGGTCATCACCGCCGGGGACTCGTGCGGGTGCGCGTCGGGATCCCAGCGCCGCTCGCCGAAGAAAGTCATGATCATGAGTCGGGTCATGTAGAAGGCGGTAACGCCAGCGCCAATGAGCGCCACGGTGCCCAGCACCCAGCCGGACGTTCCGCCCTTGTCGAACGCCGCCTCAATGATCTTGTCCTTGGAGAAGAAGCCGGCCCAGCCCGGGAACCCGATGATCGCCAGATAGCCCATGGCGAAGGTCCAGAAGGTGATCGGCATGACCGTGCGCAGCCCGCCGTACCGGCGCATGTCGACGGTGTCGTTCATGCCGTGCATGACCGAGCCGGCGCCGAGGAACATGGTGGCCTTGAAGAAGCCGTGGGTGAGCAGGTGCAGGATGCCGATGGCGTACGCCGCCGGGCCCAGGCCGACGGCGAGAAACATGTAGCCGATCTGGCTCATCGTCGAAGACGCAAGCACCTTCTTGATGTCGTCGTAGGCGCAGCCGATGATCGCACCAATGGCCAAGGTGACCGCACCGACGATCGTCACCAGCAGCCGGCCGTCGGAAGTGAGGTTGAAGATCGGGGCGGACCGAGCGATCAGGTAGACGCCGGCGGTGACCATAGTGGCGGCGTGGATCAGCGCCGAGACCGGCGTCGGGCCTTCCATCGCGTCCAGCAGCCAGGACTGCAGCGGGAACTGCGCCGACTTCCCGCAGGCGCCGAGCAGCAGCAGCAGCGCGATCGCCGTCACCGTGCCGGAGTTGGCACCGAGCGCGCCGATGCCGCCGAGCACCCCGGCGTACGACGTCGTGCCCAGGGTGGCGAACATCAGCATGATCGCAATCGACAGCCCGACGTCCCCGACCCGGTTGACGATGAAGGCCTTCTTGGCCGCGGTGGCGGCGCTGGGTCGGGCCGACCAGAAGCCGATCAGCAGGTACGACGCCAGGCCGACGCCCTCCCAGCCGACGTAGAGGGCGAGGAAGTTGTTGCCCAGGACCAGCAGCAGCATGGCGACCACGAACAGGTTGAGGTAACCGAAGAACCGCCGGCGGTTCGGGTCGTGCGCCATGTACCCGAGGGCATAGATGTGGATCAGCGTGCCGACCCCGGTGACCAGCAGCACGAAGCACATCGACAGCGGGTCGAGCAGCAGCCCGGCGTCCACCTGGAAACCGTTGACCGGGATCCAGGAGAACAGGTGCTGGCTGATCGCGCGGTCGTCACCGGCGCGGCCCAGCATGGCGGCGAAGAGCACCAACCCGAGGACGAACGCCGCCCCGGCGGCCAGACAGGCCAGCACCGGACCCCAGCGGTTCGCCCGTCGGCCACCCAGCAGCAGGATCGCCGCGCCGACCGCCGGAAACGCCAGCAGCAGCCAGGTCGCGGCGAAGGTACCGTCGGCCGCCGCATAGGCGAGCGCAGGCTTCACGGTCCTTCTTTCTCTCGGGTGCGGGCTTCCCGCGGGGTGCGGGTGGTCAGTACTTCAGCAGGTTCGCGTCGTCCACCGATGCCGACCGCCGGGTGCGGAAGATCGAGACGATGATCGCAAGTCCGACCACGACTTCGGCGGCGGCCACCACCATGACGAAGAACGCCATGATCTGGCCGTCCAGGGTGCCGTTCATCCGGGCGAAGGTCACCAGCGACAGGTTCACGCTGTTGAGCATCAGCTCCACGCACATGAACACCACGATGGCGTTGCGCCGCAGCAGGAAACCCAGGACGCCAATCGTGAACAGGATGGCCGACAGGAACAGGTAGTACGCCGGGGTCATGACCCGCTCCCGGTGGCACCCGGGCCAGCGGGGTCACCCGCCCTACCGGCTTGGTTGGAGCTGCCCTCCAGCACCGGCGGCCGCGGCTCGGCGGCGGTGCCGTCTGGCAGCAGCGCCGGGGTGTCCACCGCGTCGTGCCGGGCGAAGACGCCCGGACTCGGGTACGGCGTGGGGTGCGCGCCCGCGAACCGCCGCCGGGACATCTCCCGCTGGCTGACCCTGGGCACTACCTGTTCCTTGTGCGCCAGCACCATCGCACCCAAGGCGGCGGTGATCAGCAGGGCGCTGGTCGCCTCGAAGGCGAAGACGTAGCGAGTGAACAGCAGCCGGGCGATACCGATCACGTTGCCCTCGGCGTTGGCCGCCGCCAGACCCTGCGACGGCATCTGCAGGGTGGCGCTGCCGATCGCGCCGATGAGCAGCACGACGAAGCCCAGGGCCAGCGCGGCGGCGGCCACCCGCTGCCCGCGCAGCGTCTCCACCAGCGAGTCACTGGAGTCGACCCCGACCAGCATCAGCACGAACAGGAACAGGATCATGATGGCGCCGGTGTAGACGATCACTTGGACGGCGGCCAGGAACGGGGCGTCCTGGGCGGCGTACAGCACCGCCAGGCAGAAGAAGTCCACGACCAGCAGCAGCGCCGCGTGCACGGCGTGCCGACTGAACACCATCGCCAGCGCCGCTGCGATCGCCACCGGCGCGACAATCCAGAACACCACCGCCTCCGACACCGACGTCTGCGGCGACGCGGCCAGCACGGTGGCCGTCGCGGTGGCCGTCGCGGTGGTCACGGTGCTCATGCCCGCCCTCCGCCGCCGTCAGTGGCCGGGTCGCCGGGGACCGTCGCGGTCACGTTCCCGGCCCCGGCGTAGTAGTCCTGGACAGTGCCGAGCCGCATCGGGTGCGGCGGCTGCTCCATGCCCGGCGCCAGCGGGGCGAGCAGCATGTCCTTGGTGTAGATCAGGTCGTGCCGGGAGTCGTCCGCCAGCTCGTAGTCGTTGGTCATCGTCAGCGAACGGGTCGGGCAGGCCTCGATGCACAGCCCGCAGAAGATGCAGCGCAAGTAGTTGATCTGGTAGACGGCGCCGTACCGCTCACCCGGCGAGTAGCGGGCCTCCTCGGTGTTGTCCCCGCCCTCGACGTAGATCGCGTCCGCCGGGCAGGCCCAGGCGCACAGCTCGCAGCCGATGCACTTCTCCAGGCCGTCGGGGTGCCGGTTGAGCAGGTGCCGCCCGTGGTAGCGCGGTGCCGTCGGCCGCTTGTCCTCGGGATAGGACTCGGTGTTGACCTTCTTGAACATCGTCCCGAAGGTGATGCCGAAGCCCTTGACGGAGTCAAGCACGGGTGACCTCCTTGCCGGCCGAGCGCCGCAGCGGCTCCGCGTCAAGCTGCGGGACCGGGTAGCGCGGCGGGGTGCCGCGCTCGACCGGCGGGGGTGGGCGATCCTGGCGCCCCCCGGTTGGCCAGAACGCCCAGGCCAGCAGGACCACCGCGGCCGGTACGCCGGCGTAGAGCAGGAAGTCCCGGAAGCTCAGCGCCCGGGCGGTGGCCACCAGCAGCAGCCAGACCAGGGCACCGGGGACCAGCACCTTCCAGCCCAGGTGCATGAACTGGTCGTAGCGCAGCCGCGGCATCGTGCCGCGCAGCCAGATGAAGATGAACAGGAAGATGCACAGCTTGGCGACGAACCACAGCATCGGCAGCCAGCCGGCATTGGCCCAGCTGAACAGGCTGAGCGGCCAGGGCGCCCGCCATCCCCCGAGGAACAGCGTCGTCGCCACCGCTGAGACGGTGATCATGTTGATGTACTCCGCCAGAAAGAACATTGCGAACTTCAGCGAGGAGTACTCGGTGTGGAAGCCGCCGACGAGCTCGCTCTCCGCCTCCGGCAGGTCGAACGGCGCCCGGTTGGTCTCACCGACGCAGGAGATGCCGTAGATCACGAACGAGATCGGCACGGCGATGATGAACCACCGGCTGCGCTGGGCGTCGACGATCTGGCTGGTCGACAGCGAGCCGGCGTAGAGGAACACCGCCACCAATGCCAGGCCCATCGACACTTCGTAGCTGATCATCTGGGCGGCCGAGCGCAGGCTGCCGAGCAGCGGGTACGTCGAGCCGCTGGCCCAACCGGCGAGCACAATGCCGTACACGCCGAGCGAGGACATCGCCAGGATGAACAGCACGCCCACTGGCAGGTCGGTCAGCTGCAGTGCGGTGCGGTGCCCGAAGATCGACACCGTCGGGCCGAACGGGATCACCGAAAAAGCCAGGAACGCCGGGATGGTCGACACGATCGGGGCCAGCAGGTAGACCGGCCGGTCGGCCATGGCCGGGATGATGTCCTCCTTGAACGCCAGCTTGAGGCCGTCGGCGAGCCCCTGCAAGACCCCGAACGGACCCGTCCGGTTCGGCCCGAGCCGCTGCTGCATCCGGGCCACCACCCGACGCTCCCCCCAGATCGTCAGCAGGGTGAGCACGAGCAGGAAGACGAAGACGAACAGCACCTTGATGATGATCAGCCACCACGGCTCGCTGCCGAAGTCCGGCAGCGGCAGCGGTGCCGGCTCGGCGAGCACGGCTTGGGTCATGCCAGCCCGCCAGCGGTGATCGTGACGACGGCGCCCGCGTCCACCCCGAGGTCGCGGCGGACGGCGGAGCCCGGCGAGTTGGTCGGGAGCCAGACCACGCGGTCCGGCAGGTCGGCACCCACCAGCGGCAGCGTGACCCGGCCGCGCGACGTGGACACCGTCACCGGCTCACCGTCTCGGGCGCCGATCTCCTGCGCCGTACCGGGGGACAGGTGCAGCCGCGGCTGCTTGGCGGTGCCAGCCAAGTGCGGCTCGCCGTCCTGCAGGCGGCCCAGGTCCAGCAGCCAGTGCCAGGTCGCCAGCACCGCGGCGCCGGGCGGCACCCGCGGGACCTCGGTGGCGGGAGCACTCGGTGCGGGCGGACGCGGCCCCGCGTACCGGCCGAGCGCGGTCAACTCGCGGCGGGCGGCGGCGACATCGGGCAACCCCAGGTCGGCGGCCATCTCTTCGGCGATGCCGTGCAGCACCCGCAGGTCCGGCAGCGCCCCGGTCTGCGCCAGCGTGACCTCGAACGGGCGCGCCCGGCCCTCCCAATCGAAAAACGTGCCGGCCTTCTCCACCACCGGAGCCACCGGGAAGACCACGTCCGCCCGCTCGGTGACGGCGCTGGCCCGCAGCTCGAGGCTGACCAGGAACGGTACGGCGTCGAGCGCGGCGATGGCCTGCGCCGGGTCGGGCAGGTCAGCCGGGTCCACCGCGCCCACCAGCAGCGCGTGCAGATCACCGGCCGCTGCGGCGGCCAGGATGCCGGCGGTGTCCCGGCCCGGTTCGGCCGGCAGCCGGACCCCCCAGGCGGCCTCCACCTCGGCCCGGGCGGCGGGATCCGCCACCAAGCGGCCACCGGCAAGCAGGTTTGGCAGCGCGCCGGCCTCGACCGAGCCGCGCTCGCCGGCTCGCCGAGGCACCCAGGCCAGTCGCGCTCCGGTGGCATCGGCGAGCCGGGCCACCGCGGACAGGGCACCGGCCTGGGCCCCCAGCCGCTCGCCGGCCAGGATCACCGCGCCGCCGGCGCGCAGCATGGCCGCCGCGTCGCGCCCGGCGGCGTCCAGCCCGCTGTCCGGGCTGCCGTCAAGCAGGGCGTCGCAGAACTCCGCCTCGGTGCCGGGCGCCGCTCGCAACAGCCGCCCGAACGCCTTCTGCACGCTCGGGGTCGCAAACGGCGTCACCGAGAACAGCGGCACGCCGCGCTTGCGGGCAGCCTTGCGCAGCCGCAGGAACAGGATGGGCGACTCCTCCTCGGGCTCGAGCCCGACGAGCAGCACGCCGCTGGCCCGCTCCAGGTCGGCGTAGCGGACGCCGAGCCCGGTCCCGGCAACCCGGGCGGCGAGGAAGTCGGCTTCCTCGGCCGAGTGGGGCCGGGCTCGCAGGTCGACGTCGTTGCTGCGTAGCGCCACCCGGGCGAACTTGGCGTAGGCGTAGGCGTCCTCGGTGGTCAGCCGGCCACCGGTGAGCACCCCGGCCCGGCCCTGCGCGGCGGCCAGCCCGTCCGCAGCGACGGCGAACGCCTCCGGCCAGGACGCCGGCTCCAGCCGGCCGGTGGCCCGGTCCCGGACCAGCGGCATGGTCAGCCGGTCGGTGGCCGTGGCGTAGGTGAAGGCCCACCGGCCCTTGTCGCAGTTCCACTCCTCGTTGACCTCTGGGTCATCGCCGGCCAGCCGGCGCAGCACCTTCCCGCGGCGCCAGTCGGTGCGCATCGCACAGCCGGACGCGCAGTGCTCGCACGCGGTCGGGGTGGAGACCAGGTCGAAGGGCCGGGCGCGGAAGCGGTACGCCGCACCGGTGAGCGCCCCCACCGGGCAGATCTGCACGGTGTTGCCGGAGAAGTAGGACTCGAACGGCTGATCGGTGTAGATCGCGACCTGCTGCAGGGCACCGCGCTCGAACATCTCGATGAACGGGTCGCCGGCGATCTGCTGGGAGAACCGGGTGCAGCGGGCGCAGAGCACGCAGCGCTCCCGGTCGAGCAGCACCTGCGAGCTGATCGCGATCGGCTTGGGGAAGGTGCGCTTGACGTCGTGGAAGCGCGAGACGGCACTGCCGGTGCTCATCGCCTGGTTCTGCAGCGGGCACTCGCCGCCCTTGTCGCAGACCGGACAGTCCAGCGGATGGTTGATCAGCAACAGCTCGATGATGCCGCGCTGCGCCTTCTCCGCCACCGCCGAGGTAACCTGCGTGCGCACGACCATGCCGTCGGTGCAGGTCGTCGTACAGGAGGTCAGCGGCTTGCGCTGACCCTCGACCTCGACAATGCACTGCCGGCAGGCGCCAACCGGGTCGAGCAACGGGTGGTCGCAGAACCGCGGGATCTGGATGCCGGCGAGCTCGGCGGCCCGGATCACCAGCGTGCCCTTGGGCACCTGGACCGCGACGTTGTCGATGGTCACGGTGATCAGGTCGGCCGGCGGCGGGGCCGGGACGGAGGCGGCCCCGGCGGGAATCCCGGTGGCGGGACGCGGAGCCGACCCAGGCCCGCCGCCGGTGGTGGTGACCGTCATGACGCCGCCGCTGCGGCCAGCGGTGGCGCGGCAGTCCCGGTGGCTGCGGCAGTCCCGGTGGCTGCGGCAGACCCGGTGGCTGCGGCAAACACGGTGGACGCCACCGGGTCGAGGGGGCAGCCGCGGCCGCTGAAGTGCGCGACGTACTCGTCCCGGAAATACTTCAGCGACGAGACGATCGGGCTGGTCGCGCCGTCACCGAGGGCGCAGAAGGCCCGGCCGAAGATGTTGTCGCAGGTGTCGAGCAAGGTGGCTAGGTCCTCCTCGGTGCCGTCCCCGGCCTCCAGCCGCTGCAGGATCTGCACCAGCCAGAAGGTGCCCTCGCGGCACGGCGTGCACTTGCCACAGGACTCGTGGGCGTAGAACTCGGTCCAGCGCAGCACCGCCCGCACCACGCAGGTGGTCTCGTCGAACATCTGCAGCGCCTTGGTGCCGAGCATGGAGCCGACCGCGGTGACGCCTTCATAGTCCAGCGGTACGTCGAGATGCTCCTCGGTCAGCAGCGGGGTGGAGGAGCCGCCGGGGGTCCAGAACTTCAGCCGGTGACCGGCCCGCATGCCGCCGGCCAGCTCCAGCAGCTCCCGCAGGGTGATCCCCAGCGGGGCCTCGTACTGGCCGGGCCGCTGCACGTGCCCGGACACCGAGTACAGCGTGAAGCCGGGCGACTTCACGGTGCCGAAGGAGCGGAACCAGGCCGCCCCGTTGCGCGCGATCGCCGGCACGCTGGCGATGGACTCCACGTTGTTGACCACGGTCGGGCTGGCGTAGAGGCCGGCGACGGCCGGGAACGGCGGGCGCAGCCGCGGCTGACCGCGGTAGCCCTCCAGCGAGTCGAGCAGCGCGGTCTCCTCGCCGCAGATATAGGCCCCGGCGCCGGCGTGCACGGTCACCTCCAGGTCGAACCCGGACCCGAGGATGTCGGTGCCCAGGTAGCCCTGTTCGTAGGCCTCGCGGACCGCCTGCTGCAGCCGGCGCAGTACGTGCACGACCTCGCCGCGGACGTAGATGAAGGCATGGTTGGACCGGATGGCGTACGCCGCGATGATCACACCTTCGACCAGCGCGTGCGGCGTCGCCATCATCAGCGGCACGTCCTTGCAGGTGCCCGGCTCGCTTTCGTCGGCGTTGACCACCAGGTAGTGCGGCTTGCCGTCGCCCTGCGGGATGAACCCCCACTTCATCCCGGTGGGGAAGCCGGCACCGCCGCGGCCACGCAGCCCGGAGGCCTTGACCAGCGAGATCACGGCGTCGGAGTCCATCGCCAGGGCGGCGCGCAGGCCGGCATAGCCGTCGTGGCGCTCGTAGGTTTCGAGCGTCCACGACTGCGGCTCGTCCCAGAACGCGCTGAGGACGGGGGTCAGGGGCACGGTCAGGTCCTCGTCTCGGGTGCGGATGCCGGGTGTGCCCCCGGTCGCGCCAGGTCCGGCGTCGAGGCGGCCGCCGGCCGCTTGCCGGCCCCCGCCTGCTGGTCGCGGACCAGCGCCAGCCCGGCCAGAGTCGCCGGCCCGGCACCGGGACCGGCGTCCGCGCTGTTCGGCCGCTCGTCCGGGAAGCCGGCGAGGATCCGTTCGGTCTCCCGCCAGGTGCACAGCGGAGCGCCCCGGGTGGGCGGCGGCGGGTCGCCGGCGCGCAGCCGGTCCACCAGCTCCCGGGCCGACGCCGGCGTCTGGTTGTCGAAGAACTCCCAGTTAACCATGATCACTGGAGCGTAGTCACAGGCGGCGTTGCACTCGATGTGCTCCAGGGTGACCGCGCCGTCCGGGGTGGTCTCGTTGTCGCCGATGCCCAGATGGTCTTTGAGCTCGGCCAGGATCGCGTCCCCGCCGAGAATCGCGCACAGCGTGTTGGTGCAGACCCCGACCAGGTAGTCGCCGCCCGGCTTGCGCTTGTACATGGTGTAGAAGGTCGCGACCGCACCGACCTCGGCTTGGGTCAGACCCAGCTCCTCCGCGCAGAGTCCGACGCCTTCCGCGCTGACGTAGTCCTGCTCGGACTGGACCAGGTGCAGCATCGGCAGCAGCGCCGACCGCGGCTTGGGATAGCGGGCGATGATCTCGCGCAGCTGGGCGCGGGTGCGTTCGGGCAGCGGCTCGGACTCCGGCTGGGGCAGGGACTGACTCGCCGCAGCCGTGGGGTTGCCGCCGGTGCGTCGGCTGCTCGCCATAGTCAGCGGTCCACCCCGCCCATGACCGGGTCGATGCTCGCCACCGCGGCGATCACATCGGCCACCATGCCGCCCTCGCACATGGCCGGGGTGGCCTGCAGGTTGACGAAAGATGGGTCGCGCATGTGCGCCCGGTAGGGCCGGGTGCCGCCGTCGCTGACGACATGGCACCCGAGCTCTCCCCGGGGCGACTCGATGGCTGTGTAGACCTGACCGGCCGGCACCCGGAAGCCTTCGGTGACCAGCTTGAAGTGGTGGATCAGCGCCTCCATCGACGTACCCATGATCTCGCGGATGTGGTCGAGGGAGTTGCCGAGGCCGTCGGCTCCAAGCGCGAGCTGGGACGGCCAGGCGATCTTCTTGTCACCGATCATGACCGGCCCGGGCCGCAGCCGGTCCAGCGCCTGAGCGATGATCTTCAAGGACTCCCGCATCTCCTGCATCCGGATCAGGTAGCGGGCGAAGCAGTCGGCGTCGGTCGACGTCGGTACGTCGAACTCGTAGTTCTCGTAGCCGCAGTACGGCATGGCCTTGCGCAGGTCCCAGGCCAGGCCGGCGGAGCGCAGCACCGGGCCGGTGACACCGAGGGCCACGCAGCCGGTGAGGTCGAGGCAGCCCACGCTGGAGAGTCGGCGGATCCAGATCGGGTTGGCACTGAGCAGCCCCTCGTACTCGTCCACCCGCTTGGCCATGATCGCCAGGAAGTCCTCGATCTTCTCAACCGTGCCCGGCGGCAGGTCCTGCGCCAGGCCGCCGGGGCGGACGTAGGCGTGATTCATCCGCAGCCCGGTGGTCATCTCGAAGATGTCCATGATGATCTCCCGCTCGCGGAAACCGTAGAGCATGGCCGAGAGCGCCCCGACCTCCAGGCCGGCGGTGGCCAGCCAGACGCAGTGCGAGGCGATCCGGTTGAGCTCCATCATCAGCACCCGGATGACGGTGGCCCGCTCCGGCACGTCCGCGGTGATCCCGAGCAGCTGCTCGACCGACAGGCAGTAGGCGGTCTCGTTGAAGAACGGCGACAGGTAGTCCATCCGGGTCACGAAGGTGACACCCTGGGTCCAGGAGCGGAACTCCAGGCTCTTCTCGATCCCGGTGTGCAGGTAGCCCACGATCACCCGGGCCTCGGTGCAGGTCTCGCCTTCCAGTTCCAGCACCAGCCGAAGCACTCCGTGGGTGGATGGGTGCTGGGGACCCATGTTGACGACGATGCGCTCGTCGTCGAGGTCCTCCACCCCGCCGACGACGGTGTCCCAGTCACCGCCGGTGACGGTGTAGACCCGCCCCTCGGTCGTCCGCCGGGACTCGGCGGCGCCGGCGTACGGATCGTCCGTCCTGGCGGCGCCGGGGGCGTCCGCCCTCGCGGCGCCGGGGGCGTCGGTCAGTCGACTGCTAGGCATAGGACCGCCTCTCGTCGGGCGGCGGGATCTGCGCGCCCTTGTACTCCACCGGGACTCCGCCGAGCGGGTAGTCCTTGCGCTGGGGGTGGCCGACCCAGTCGTCCGGCATCTCGATCCGGGTCAGCGCGGGGTGGCCGTCGAAGATGATGCCGAAGAAGTCCCAGGTCTCCCGCTCGTGCCAGTCCGCGGTCGGGTAGACGGCAACCACCGACGGGATGTGCGGATCGTCGACCGGGCAGGCCGCCTCCAGCCGGATTCGCCGGGCGTAGGTCATCGACAGCAGGTGGTAGACGGCGTGCAGCCGGTCCGGGGTGTCCGGGTAGTCCACGCCAGAGACGCTGGAACAGAACTCGAAGCGCAGGTCGGGGTCATCGCGCAGCAACCGGGCAACCTCGGCGACCCGCTCCCGGCGGACGTGCAGGGTCAGCTCGCCGCGGTCCACAACCACTCGCAGGATCGCGTCGCCGAAGTCTGGGTACGCCCGCTCCAGCGCGTCCGTGGCGGCGTCGAACCACCCGCCGTACGGCTTGGGGCTCGACGCCAGCGTGGCAATGGGCTGGCGCAGACCGCCGTACCCGGAGACGTCGCCGCTGCCGTGCACGCCGAACATGCCCCGATCGGCGCGGTGGGCGCGCACGATGCCGACCTCGCCCTCGGGCTGGCCGGTCGCCCGGTCGAGCGGGCCGTCGGTCACTGCTGCGCCCCATAGCGGATCGAGGAGGCAATCAGCTCCGGCTGTGGCCGGCCCGGCGCCAAGGAGCGCTCCCGGTTCGCACCCAGCGGGTCAGCCTTGATCTTCTCGTGCAGCTTCAAGATGGCGTCGAGCAGCATCTCCGGCCGGGGGGGGCAGCCGGGGAGGTACATGTCCACCGGGACGACGTGATCGACCCCCTGCACGATCGCGTAGTTGTTGAACATGCCGCCGCTGCTGGCGCAGACCCCCATCGACAGCACCCACTTCGGCTCGGGCATCTGGTCGTAGATCTGCCGCAGCACCGGGGCCATCTTCTGGCTCACCCGGCCAGCGACGATCATCAGGTCGGCCTGGCGGGGCGAGGCCCGAAACACCTCCATGCCGAAGCGCGCCAGATCGTAGCGACCCGCCCCGGTCGCCATCATCTCGATCGCGCAGCAGGCCAGGCCGAAGGTGGCCGGCCACAGCGACGAGCTACGCGCCCAGTTCGCCAGCTTCTCGACGGTGGTGAGCAAGATGCCGCTGGGCAGCTTCTCCTCAAGACCCATGGGTGCTCTATCTCCAGTCAGTCCTGTTAGTCCGCCGCCGGCCCGCGCTCAGTTCCAGTCCAGCCCGCCGCGGCGCCAGACGTAGGCGTAGGCGACGAAGACCGTGGCCAGGAACGCCACCATCTCCACCAGACCGAACAGCCCCAGCCGGCCGAAGGCGACCGCCCACGGGTACAGGAAGATGATCTCGATGTCGAAGACGATGAACAACATCGCCGTCAGGTAGAACTTGACCGGGAACCGGGCCGCCGACACGGCCTGCTCGGTGGGCTCGATGCCGCACTCGTAAGCGTCGAGCTTGGCGCGGTTGTAGCGCTTCGGGCCGATGAAGCCTCCGCCGAGGACCGAGACAACCGCCAAGGCCGCACCGAGAATGCCGAGGAACAGAATCGGGATGTAGGGCCTGAGCATCGCCCGTCCTTCCGTCTCATCCGTCTGGTTGTCTCCTCCGGCCGTCTCGTCCGCCGGTGGAGTCATGGCCCCGACGCCGTCCCCCGGTCGGCACCCCGCGCAGCCTAGGCGTTCATGCGGCCGGTGCCAGTTTCGTCAGGCCGCCGATCACCCGGTCCATCGCGTCGCCACCGCGCGGGTCGGTGAGGTTGGCCAACAGCTTGAGGGTGAAGCGCATCAGCACCGGGTGCGGCAGGCCGTGCCGGGTGGCAAGCTTCATCACCGCGGGGTTGCCGATCAGCTGCACGAAGATCCGGCCGAGCGTGAAGTACCCGCCGTACGTCGCCTTGAGCGCGGCCGGGTACGCCGCGAGCGCCCGCTCCCGGGCCGGGCCGGCCGGGCGCGCCAACGCCTGGACGACGATCTCGGCGGCCAGCTGTCCGGACTCCATGGCGTACGGGATGCCCTCGCCGTTGAACGGGTTCACCATTCCGCCGGCGTCGCCCACCAGCAGCAGGCCGCGGGTGTAGTGCGGCGTGCGGTTGAACCCCATAGGCAGCGCGGACCCGCGCACCGGCCCGGAGGCGTTGTCCTCGACGTACCCCCACTCCGGCGGCATCGCGGCCAGCCAGCGGGTCAGCAGCGCCCGGTAGTCGACGTTCTGGAAGGCGTCGCTGGTGTTGAGAATGCCCAGGCCGACGTTGCTGGTGCCGTCGCCGACACCGAACACCCAGCCGTAGCCGGGCAGCAGCCGCTCGCCGTCCCACAGCTCCAGCCAGGACTCCAGCATGTCGTCGTCGTGGCGCGGGCTGGCGTAGTACCGGCGGACGGCCACTCCCATCGGCCGGTCCTCGCGCCGGCGCAGGCCCAGCGAGACGGCCAACCGGCTGGAGTTGCCGTCCGCGGCCAGCACCAGCGGCGCCCGGTACGTCGTCTCGGTCCGCTCCGGGCCCACTCGCGCGACGACGCCACGGACCCGAGCCGCATCGTCGGTGACGGCGCCGGTGACAGTGGTCTCCTCCTGCAGCCGTGCGCCGGCCTTCTGTGCCTGCCGGACCAAGATCTCGTCCAGGTCCAGGCGGGGACGCACCAGGCCGAAGTCGGGGTAGCTGGCGAGCTCGGGCCAGGGCAGCTCCACCCGCATGCCCCCGCCGAGGATGCGCAGCCCGCGGTTGCGAATCCAGCCGGCGTCTGCGCTGATGTCGACGCCCATCCCGACCAGCGCCTTGACCGCGCGCGGGGTGAGGCCGTCGCCGCAGACCTTCTCCCGGGGGAACGACGTCTTCTCCAGCACCAGCACGTCCAAGCCGGCCTGGGCCAGGTGGTAGGCGGCCGCCGAGCCGCCCGGACCGGCGCCGACGACGATCACATCGGCGTCTCGGGAGGGATCTTGGCACTGGTACGGCGACGCGATGTGGTCAGCGGCGATGTGGGCCGTCGTCGACATCGCCTCTCCTGCCCGGGGTTTGGTGCGCTTGTGAAAGCCTTCACGAGCGCGGCCGGCACATTCTAGGCCCAGTTCTGGGTGCCCGCCGACACGCCGCGAGGTCCCCCTGGCCGGGCCGGCACCGGCTGGGTCCGCCGCCTGCTTACTCGGCCGGGCGCCGGGCTCGATGCAGCGCGACGATGCCGCCGCTGAGGTTTCGCCAGGCCACCTGCTCCCAGCCGACCGCGCCGATCCTGGCCGCCAAGGCGGGCTGGTCCGGCCAGGCCTGGATGGACTCGGCGAGGTAGACGTAGGCGTCCGGGCTGGAGGAGACAGCGCGGGCGACCGCGGGCAGCGCGCGCATCAGGTATTCGACGTACACCGTCCGAAACGGCGCCCAGGTGGGGTGGCTGAACTCACACCCCACCAGCCGGCCGCCCGGGCGGGTCACCCGGTGCATCTCCCGCAGTCCGGCATCGAGGTCGACCAGGTTGCGCAGCCCGAAGGAGATCGTGACGGCGTCGAAGGTCTTCGCGGCGAACGGCAGCCGCAGCGCGTCCCCGGCCGCCAGGGTGACGCCGTGGTGGGCCGCGCCGCCCAGCCGGCGGGCGCCCACCCGCAGCATGCCGAGGGAGAAGTCGCAGCCGACCACGTGCGCGCCGGTGGCCGCCAACGCCGTCGAGGACGTCGCCGTGCCGGCCGCGAGGTCGAGCACCCGCTCACCCGGCCGGGGGGCCACCCCGGCGGTGACCGCGCGCCGCCAGCGCCGGTCCTGGCCGAGGGACAGCACGTCGTTGGCGAGGTCGTAGCGCCGCGCGACCGCGTCGAACATCGACGCCACCTCGGCCGGCGCCTTCGCCAGGGAGGCCCGACTCACCGGTACACCGTCACGGCGACACCTTCGCACGGTGCACCAGCCGGCCGGCCAGCACGGTGCCTAGGCAGCGGCCGGCGCCAGTGGTCACCAGGGCGGCGTAGGGGTTGAACTCGGGGTTCGCCGCTCCGGCCACATCGATGTCGAAGGCGGCCAGGTCCGCCCGGGCGCCGGGGCGCAGCGCGCCGGAGTCGTCCAAGCCCATGGCCTGCGCGCCGCCGATGGTGGCGGCCTCGATCAGGCGCCGGGCGAGGCCGTCGCTAGGCGCGCCCTGGCGGCGGGCGACGGTATGCAGCGCCTGCAGCTCGGCTAGCAGGTCCAACGACGGCGAGGACGCGAGCGAGTCGGTGCCGACCGCGAGTGGGTTGCCTTCGGCGAGGTACGCCGCGACCGGCGGTTCGCCCGCCTGGAGTACGGCATTGGACCGGACGCAGAGCACGACGGTGGTGCCGCGGGCGCGCAGCAGCGCCCGGTCGGCCGCGTCGACGTGCACGCCGTGGGCGACGAACACGTCGGAGCCCAGGCCGCCGAGGGCATCGAGTTGCGCGGCCGGCGTGCGGCCACTGCCTCGGCCGAGCAACTCGAACTCCCACCCCATCCGGCCCACCGCTCTGGCCAATGCGCCGCCACCGGCCAGGACGTACTCCACCTCCTCGGCGGTCTCGGCGAGGTGGGTGTGCAGCCGCAGCCCGCGTTTGCGCGCGATGGCCAGGCAGTCGGCGTACACCGCGGTGCCCAGGGTGTAGAGGGTGTGCGGGGAGACGCCGATCGCACGGCCGGCGGGCGCGGTGTCCAGGGCATGCAGCAGCGTTGCGCGGGCGTGCTCGGACCAAATCCGGTCGTCGGCGGCGACGGCCTCGACATAAGACACGCCAGCCAGTCCGCTGCGGGCGGTGGGCCTGAGCACGGCCGGGTTGGTGACCACGTCGGCCAGGCACGTCGTACCGGTGGTAAGCGCGAGGTGGATGCCCCGACGGGCGCTGGCCTGCCAGGCGGTGTCGTCGAAGGTCTGCCGCCGCGCGCTCAGGGTGACTATCCACCTCGGGAACGGCAGTCCGCTGGTCGCCAGGTCGGCAAAGTCGGTGTACTGCAGGTGGGCGTGGGCGTTGACCAGGCCAGGGGTCAGGATGCCCGGCCAGCGACGGCCCTTTGCTGCGGGGTAGGCCGCTTGCAGGTCCGCACGGGGCCCGACCGCGGCAATCCGCTCCCCCTCGACGGCGACGGCGCCGTCGAGGATCGGTCCCGCGCAGATGGGCAGCACCACCGGCGCGGTGTGCACGGTGACCACGGTCACCATCCTGCCGGTGGGTGGGCTCCAACCGGCCGCCGACCACCGACGCCGACCACGACGCCGGCCACGATGTGCTCATGGCGATCGTCGTGCTCGACGCAGCTGCGGAATGGCGCGCCCCGCTGATCGCGTTGGCCGAGAGCCAGGACGACGTGGTGTCGCGCCGCCAGCTGGCCAGGCTGGACGTGAGTCGCCACCAAGTCAGCAGCCGAGTCCGTTGCCACCGCTGGCAGTTCGCGGGTCACCAGGTCGTCGTGCTGCACCCGGGTCCACTGACCGCTCGTCAGCGGCGGTGGGCGGCCGTCCTGAGCTTCCCCGGACTCGCCGCGCTCGCCGGTCTGACAGCAGCGATCGAGCACGGCCTCACCGGCTTCGAATCCGAGGCCATCCACGTGGTCGTCCGCGCGGGGACGCGGGTCCCCACGCTGCCCGGGTTGATCGTGCACCTGTCTCGGCGGTTCGCTCCGGGCGACCTGCACCCCACCCGGAAGCCGCCGCAGGTACGCGTAGACCGGGCGCTGGTCGATGCGGCCGCCTGGTCGGCAACCCCGCGGCGCGCCTGCGCCATCCTCGCCGCGGCCGTGCAGCAGCGGCTGACGACGGTGCCACGGCTGGCGGACCAGCTGGACCGAGCGGGCCAGATTCGGCACTGCGCGGTGCTCGCCGCCGTACTGCGGGACATCGACGGGGGCAGCCAATCGCTGGCCGAGATCGACTTCTACCGGTTGTGCCGGCGCTTCCGGCTGCCACCGCCGCAGCGGCAGCGCCTGCGGGTGGACGCGCGCGGACGACGCCGCTACCTCGACGCTGACTTCGGCAACGTCGTCGTAGAGGTCGACGGGGCGCTGCACCTGCGCCCCCTCGACTGGTGGGCCGACATGGCGCGGCAGAACGAGCTGGCGATCGACGGCCGGCGCGTCCTGCGCTTCCCCAGCTTGGTGATCAGGACGCAGCCGCAGGTGGTGGCGGAGCAGCTGCGTCGGGCGCTGCCGGCGAGCTGACGAGGCGGCGGCAGTACGTCGCGACTTGTGCGTCGAAACGAGCCGCGGGCGGCTCGTTCTGCCGCACAACTTGTGGGCACGTGGGCGGAGGCGGCCCGGCTCAGGCGCGCCTCGGTCAGGCGGGTTGCAGGTCCAGGGCGGTCGAGGAGAAGTGCGAGACCACCTTGTCGTCAACCGGGTCGTTCGCCGGGTCGTCGTGGACAACGAGATGCCGGTAGAGCGTGTCGCGCTGCGCCGGGATGCGCCCCGCCGTCCGGATCAGGTGGATCAGCTCCAGCCGGTTCGAACGGTGCCGGGCGCCGGCGGAGGAGACGACGTTCTCCTCGAGCATGACCGAACCGAGGTCGTCGGCGCCCATGTGCAGGCTCAGCTGGCCGGCCTCCTTGCCGGTGGTCAGCCAGGAGCCTTGGATGTGCGCGACGTTGTCGAAGAACAGCCGGGCGACGGCGACCAACCGCAGGTACTCGAGCACGCTGGCCTGGGTCCGCCCGCGCAGGTGGTTGTTCTCCGGCTGGTAGGTCCACGGGATGAAGGCGCGGAAGCCGCCGGTGCGGTCCTGCACGTCGCGGATCATCCGCAGGTGTTCGATCCGCTCGGCGTTGGTCTCACCGGTGCCCATCATGAACGTCGCGGTCGACTCGACCCCGAGCCCATGCGCGGTCTCCATGATCTCCAGCCAGCGCTCGCCGGACTCCTTCAGCGGCGCGATCGCTGTGCGCGGCCGGGCGACCAGGATCTCCGCACCTGCGCCGGCGAAGGAATCCAGCCCGGCCGCCCGAATCCGCCGGATCGCCGCTTCGACCGGTACGCCGGACACCCCGGCCATGTGCGCCACCTCGGAGGCGCCCAGGGAGTGCAGGGTCAGCGACGGGTACGCCGCCTTGATCGCGGCGAACATGCGCTCGTAGTACTCGACCCCGAACTCGGGGTGGTGGCCGCCCTGCAGCATGATCTGCGTTGCGCCGAGCTCCACCGCCTCGCCGCAGCGGCGCAAGATCTCGTCGAGGTCGCGAACCCAGCCCTCTTCAGACTTCGGCGGCCGGTAGAAGGCGCAGAACTTGCACGCGGTGACGCAGACGTTGGTGTAGTTGATGTTGCGGTCGATCAGGTAGGTGGCGATGCCGTCGGGGTAGCGGCGGCGGCGGACGGTGTCTGCGGCCCGGCCCAGGGCGTGCAGCGGCGCGTCGGTGTAGAGCGCAAGGGCCTCGGCCGGGGTGATTCGGCCGCCGGCGGCGGCGGCGCGGTCGAGGACTGCCTGCAGGTCAGACGGCTGCTCCACCTCGGCCAACAAAACGTCCCCGTTTCCCCTACGACGTCGGTGGGCTCAGGGTAACCGGCCGACGTGCGCGCCGCCGACTGCGCTACACCTCGGCGAAGGCCAGCTCCAGGTCGGCCGGGACCGCACCCCGGGCGCGCGCCCGGGCGGCGAACTCGCGCAGCCCGGCCTGCTGCCGCTGCCCCAACGAGAAGTCGAGCCGACGGAAGTACGCCGCCAGAGTGGCCGCGTCGAAGGACTCCCAGCGCGCGGCCGCCGCCGCCACCTCGTCCACCCGCTGCACCGACAGGTCCCGGCTGTGCACGAATGCCCCGTGCACCTCCTTGACGATGGCGGGGTGAGCGAGCGCGAAATCCCGGCGTACCGCCCAGACAGCGAACACCATCGGCAGCCCGGACCACTCCCGCCAGGCGGTCCCGAGGTCGTGCACGTGCAAGCCGCGGGCCGGAGCCGAGTGCGTCGCCCGCAGGGCCGCGTCGCCGATCAGCACCGCCGCGGACGCCTCCAGCATCATCGCGGCGAGGTCGGGCGGGCAGGTGAAGTACGACGGGTGAACGCCGACCCGGTCCTCGAGCAGCATCTGCGCCAGCAGCACGCTGGTTCGGGAGGTGGAGCCCAGGGCGACCCGGGCGCCGTCGAGGCGGTCCAGCGGCAGCTGGGACACCAGGTTGACCGAGCGCACCGGGCCGTCGCTGCCCACCGCCAGGTCGGGCAGCAGGAGTAGCTCGTCGGCGTGTCGGAGGTACTCGACCAGGCTGATCGGGCCGAGGTCCAGCTCGCCGCGCACGAGGGCGTCGCTCAGCCGGTCGGGCGTGTCCTTGGTCAGCTCGACGTCGAGCAGTGCGCCGGAGGTGACCAAGCCCCAGTACAGCGGCAGGCAGTTGAGGAACTGGATGTGCCCGACCCGCGGTCGCCCGTTGGTCCGCCCCGCCGACCGCCCCGCCGTCCGCCCCGTCGACTCCGCCGACTCCGCCGCCAAGGCCTCTACCGACACTGTCACCCGAGCAGCGTAAGTCGCGCTGCTGCGGGCGGCCGTCCGGCCACAGCGAGTACGGCGAGGGCGCCGACCAGCACGGCCGCGGTCAACGCGACGACGCCGCCCCAGCGCGCGTGCTGCCAGGCCAGGCCGGGCAGGAAGCCGGCGAGCGTCCCGGCGCCGTAGTAGCAGCTGAAGTAGATGCCGGCCGCGGCGCCCCGATCGGCCACCGAGCTCGCGGCCACTCCGAGCTGGGCGGCGGTCGATCCGGTGAACATCCCGACGGCCATCAGCGCCAACCCAAGGGCGATCACGGGAAG
>JADGOU010000474.1 GCA_017882835.1 Frankiaceae bacterium
GGAACAGAGCGCGCGGACAGCGGGATTCGGGTCCTCAGTCGGCGAACCCCAGCTCAGCCCCGGCGCAACCACAGCCAGGATCTGAGCGCAGACCGACGACCTAGCCGGTCAGAGCCCCACACAGCACCCCGAGAACGTCCCTCCACGGGAGCCGCACCCATATGTGAATGCTTAGCAGACCTCTTGCCCCGCAGGGCCGGCGCACTCCGCCGAGCTGGCCGCCGCGGCCGTCGACCACCGCCGCCGGCTGGCCGCCCAGCGGGCCGTGGCCGATGCTGCCGCCGCGTTTGCCGCCAGCCCGGGCCAGCGGCAGGCGCACCTGGCCGCCATCCGGGCCACCCTGGCTGCTCGCCGGCGCAGCGCATGACCCGCTCGACAGCACCTCCAGCGTCCTGTCGGTGGGCACTCAGCAACGGGCAGTGGCCCTGCTGCTCAAGGAGTCCGAGACGTTTGAGGCTCTGGGCAGCCGGTTCCCGCAGGCCAGCCCGGTCTCGCACGGACTGGCGCTCGCCAAGCGGCAGGGGCTGCCGCGGGTGGTGCTCCTCCGCGGACCGCAGGTGCGCCTCTACAGCGCCCGGACACCGGGGTGGGCCGCAAGGGACCGGCTGAGACCTTCATCGAGATCAACCTCAACCTGCTCGGACCGGATGCCGCCGGCTACCTGCCCCTGCTGTTCGGTGTCCGAGCGCTGGTCGACAACGGCACGATCACCGAGATCCTGAGGCGGTCGGCAGACTTCGCCACCGAGCTCGGCTCCCGCCTGCGGGAGCGGCTCTACGACGCCGTTCCCGGGCTCGCGATGGCCGTCGCGCAGCACCAAGACGTCACCGGAGCGCTCGGTGCGGGCGATCTGCGCCGACCCTTAGCCTACGAGCAGACGCTCACCCTGCTGTTCCGGCTGCTGTTCGTGGCGTACGGCGAGGACCGGGATCTACCGCCGTACCGAAGCAACTCCAAGTACGCCGAGCATGCACTCAAGACCTGCGCCCGGTCGATGGCCCAGCAGCGGACGCCGCGGTTCTCCACCGGCCAGTACCCCATCTGGGACGACCTCAGCGCAATATTTTCGGCGATCGATCAGATCACGGACGCCCCGATTTGGGCGTGCCGCCCTAGCCGGGTTGCGGCTCACCGACGCCGAGATCGGGCCGGCCCTGCTGGTGGACGTCGGACCGGACGGTGTCGTTCTAGCCTCGGACCATGGCGCGGATCGTGGTGATAGGGGCCGGGGTAGTGGGGCTGGGCGCCGCGATGCTCCTGGCCGGTGACGGCCATCAGGTAGTCGTGCTCGAGCGGGACCCGGCGCCGCCACCGAACGACCCTGCTGAGGCGTGGCAGCATTGGCAGCGGCCGGGGGTGAATCAGTTCCGGCTGCCGCATGGATTCCTGGCCGGGTTCCGGTCGGTTCTCGACGCCGAACTGCCCGCGGTTTCGGAGGCCCTGCAGGCCGCTGGCGCGTTGCGGCGGAACTACATCCGCGACGTGCTGCCTGCGGCGATGACCGGCGGCTGGCGAGACGGCGACGAATGCTACGAGCTGCTGACAGGCCGGCGTCCGGTAGTGGAAGCCGTGCTCGCCGCCGCGGCCGAGTCGACCCCGGGCGTGGAGATTCGCCGCGGCATGGCGGTCACCGGCCTGGTCAGCGGAGCGTCGGCGCTGCCCGGCGTCCCGCATGTGGCAGGCGTGCGGACGAAGGCTGGCAAGTCCATCCCGGCCGACCTGGTGGTGGACATGACCGGTCGGCGGTCCGCCTTGCCGGACTGGCTTCAGGGGATCGGCGCCCGCCGTCCGACCGAGGAGCTGGAGAACAGCGGATTCCTGTACTACGGGTGCCACTTCCGGTCGGCGGATGGATCGCTGCCCGTCATGCTGGGGCCTGCCGTGATGCAATGGGGCACCATTACCTCGCTCACCCTGTCCGCGGACAACGGGACCTGGGCCCTCGGGATCGTGACCGGCTCGAAGGATACGGCGCTCCGGTCGCTGCGCGAGCTAGCCCGCTGGGAGGCGGTGGTGCGCAGCCTTCCGCTGGTCGCACACTGGCTGGACGGAACGCCGATCGAAGACGGCATCCAGGTAATGGGCCGCCTGGAAGACCGCTACCGCGGATTCGTCGTCCACGGCACGCCGGTGGCCACCGGCGTGGCGGCCGTGGCCGACTCCTGGGCATGCTCCAACCCAGCCAACGGGCGCGGCGCCTCCATTGGCATGCTGCACGCCCTGACGCTGCGAGACCAGCTACGCGCGGTCGGCCTGGACGATCCGGTGACGTTTGCCGACGCGTTCCACACGGCCACCGCCGAAACCGTCGAGCCGTGGTATCGCACGACCCTCGCCACCGACCGGTACCGCCTTGGCGAGATCGAGGCGGGCATCCGCGGTGAAACCTATGACCCGCAGGATCCTCAGTACCAGCTGGAGATGGCACTCGACGCCGCGTCCCGGCACGACCCGGACTGCCTGCGAGCCTCTTTGGACATCCGGTTCGTGCTGCGGACGCCCGAGGAGGTTTTCGCCCGCACCGAGCTGCGTGACAAAACCGTCGAGCTAGG
>JADGOU010000086.1 GCA_017882835.1 Frankiaceae bacterium
CTGCCCATCGATCCGGAGAACGGGCTCGCCCGGGTGCTGTCCCTGATCCCGTTCTTCTCCCCCATGCTGATGCCGATGCGAACCGCGCTGGGCGTCGCCCCGTGGTGGGAGGTGGCGCTCACCGTGGCGTTGACCGGCGCGCTGACCGCTGGGCTGGTCGGGCTGTCCGCGCGGGTCTACCGCAACTCGGTGATGCGCACCGGCGCCCGGGTGCCGGTGCGAGACGCACTTCGAGCGAGCTGAGGACGGCGGCGGCCTGAGCGCGGCGGCGATGACGGCCGCCGTCGTCGGACCGGCCGCCCATGGCGGCGTCGCGAGGCACGTGGCCGGGTACTGCTCCGGCATGGAGAAAGAGACTGCCGGCCGCCACGTCCCGCCGTCCGCCGACGGCGACGTTGACATCACCGTCGACCCAGAGCAGCTTGCGGCCACCCCGGCCGACCCCGACTCGCGTCCGGCGACGGCGGACCCGGAACAGACTGACGGAGACAACGTCGGCGGTACGGCGGGCGGCAATGCAGGAGGCGCCGGCTGACCACCGGGGCTGCGAGTCTCCGGCGATCGGCGCGGACCTGAGCCACGCGCCATCGCTACCTGCTGGACCTGCACCGCCGACCTGCACCGCCGACCTGCTACCCCCGACCTCGACCGGCTCATCCGCCACCCCGTTGACCTCGGATACGTCAACCAGCGAGGCACGGGTAGCAGGGCAGCGCGCGTCGCCGAGGGCCACGACGACGAACCGGGGAATGGTGCGCTCCTGTTGCCGGTCGTCATCTCCGCCAGAATTCATCCGACGGTGGCCGGTAGCCGGACGTGCTGGCCTTCCGCATCGCCGTCATGCCCTCCTCGATGGTCAGCAGCGGTGAGGTCTTAACCGCGGTGACCGCCCCGCCGGCTGAGATCGCCATCGATACGCCAGCAGCCGCGACGTCGTCGGGCATCTGGAGAATGGCCACAACATCCGACTCACCGAACGCCAGCCACATGCCGACCAAGGTCCCGCCCAGGGCCTGCACCGAAACCCGAAGTGCCTCTGTCCGGTCATGCGGGTGATCTACCAAGGCGGCCCAACCGGCGGCGTCATACGTTACCTGCAGCAAGTAGTAGCGCATGTCACCATGTCCCTCGGCTCGCAGCCAGCCGGCCAGCTGGCCGCGCTGACCAGCTGACGGCACCATCGTGCTCCGGCAGCCCGCACACTGACAAGGGGCCGGAGCCCTCGCCCGAAACAGCTACCCGTGGGCAGCCGAAATGGTCACCGCGAGCAGGCTGGGCGGTCCCAGGTCACTGCCCTGCGACACGGTGATCGTCGCTTGCGTCGCTCCTGGCCGCGAGGGCCGGGTCTCCCGCGGGCCGTCTGCAACCCAGCCGGAGGCCTGCAGTGCTGACCCGCCATTCTGAGCGCGTCCGGGTCCGCCCGGCAAGGAGAAACCACGTTCGGTAGATCCGAACCCGGGTCAGCCGGCGACCAGCGGCCGGGCGACGCCGGTTGCCACCATCCCGTCGATGGTCGTCCGTCCGTCCGCCAGCGGCGACGCCTCCGCATCGGCCTGTCGCTCGAACTGGGTGCGGTAGAGCTCGGCGTACAGCCCGTCGGCGGCCAGCAACTCGTCGTGCCGCCCCGACTCGACTACTCGACCGCCGTCGATGACCAGGATCTGGTCGGCTTCCCGGATGGTCGACAGCCGGTGCGCGATCACCAGCGACGTCCGGCCGCGCAGGGCGATCTTCAGGGCGCGCTGCACCGCGACCTCGGACTCGGAGTCCAGGTGGGCGGTCGCCTCGTCCAGGATGACGATGCCCGGCGCTTTGAGCAGCAGCCGGGCGATGGCCAGTCGCTGCTTCTCCCCGCCCGACAGCCGGTAGCCCCGGTCGCCGACCACGGTGTCCAGACCGTCGGGCAACGAGGCCACCAGGTCGCCGATCTGGGCGGCGGTAAGGGCGGCATCGAGCTCGGCATCGGCGGCGTCCGGCTTGGCGTAAAGCAGGTTGGCCCGGATGGAGTCGTGGAACATGTGCGCGTCCTGAGTCACCACCCCGATGGCATCCCGCAGCGACTGCAGGGTCACGTCCCGGACGTCGTGGCCGTCGATCCGCACGGCGCCGGCGCGGACGTCGTACATCCGGGTAGGGAGCTGGGAGATGGTGGTCTTGCCGGCGCCGGAGGGACCGACCAGAGCGACCAGCTGCCCGGGCCCGGCGCGGAAGCTGACGCCGTGCAACACCTGTTGGGAGGGGGCGTTGTCCAGCACCGCCACGTCCTCCAGCGAGGCCAGCGACACCTCCGCGGCCGTCGGGTAGCTGAACTGCACGTCATCGAACTCGATCGAGCGGGGGTCCGGCGGCAGCGGGACCGCCCGCGGGCTCTCGTCGATCATCGGCGGAAGGTCCAGGACCTCGAAGACCCGCTCGAAGGAGACCAGAGCGGTCATCACATCGACCCGGACGTTGGACAGCGCGGTCAACGGCCCGTACAACCGGCCCAGCAGCGCGGACAGGGCAACTACGGTGCCGATGGTTAGCCCGTTGGTGATCGCCAACCAACCGCCCATGCCGTAGACCAGCGCGGTGGCCATCGAGGCCACCAGGGTCAGCGCGACAAAGAACGTCCGGCTGTACATCGCCGAGATGATGCCGATGTCGCGGACCCGGCCGGCCCGGTCGCTGAACGAGCGGGCCTCGTCGTCAGGACGCCCGAACAGCTTGACCAGCAGAGCGCCAGCGACGTTGAACCGCTCGGTCATCGTCGTGTTCATCGACGCATTGAGCTGGTAGCCCTCGCGGGTGATCTCCTGTAGCCGGGTGCCGACCCGGCGGGCCGGCAGGATGAACACCGGCAGCAATACCAGCGCCAGCACGGTGATCTGCCAGGACAGCCGAAGCATGACGGCGACAGTCGCCAGCAGCGCGATGGCGTTGCTCACCACGCCGGACAGGGTGGAGGTGAAGGCCTGCTGCGCGCCGATCACGTCGTTGTTCAGCCGGCTGACCAGCGCGCCGGTCTGGGTTCGGGTGAAGAAGGCGATCGGCATCCGCTGCACGTGGTCGTAGACCTTCGCCCGCAGGTCGTAGATCAACCCCTCGCCGATCCGGGCGGAGTACCAGCGGTTGGCCAGCGAGATCCCGGCGTCGAACACCGCGAGGCCGGCCACCGCGCCGGCGATGCCGTAGACCAGGCCCAGCCGGCGCTGCGGGATGGCGGTGTCGATCAGCGACCGGAACAGCAGCGGGGTCGCCACCGTCACGGCGGCGTCGAGCACCACGCAGATGAGGAAGATCACCAGGTCGCGCCGGTATGGCCGGGCGAACCGCCAGATCCGCGGCACCGTCCCGGGAGCCAGCCGCTTCTTGGCCACCGAGGAGTCCCGCGTGTAGGACCGCAGCATCATCCAGTTCGGATGTGCCATGGGCAGGACCTCGACTTCCGGGGCGGCTCCCGGCGCTTTACGACCGGAACTCTCGACGGCCTCGCCCGCCGCAGCGATGCCGGTGCTCGGGCGCCGGGGATCTCAGATCGCACCCGATCTCAAAAGGCCGAGACCCCGGTGAGGGCTCGACCGATCAGCAGCTTCTGGATCTGGCTGGTGCCTTCGTACAAGGTCGTAACGCGGGCATCGCGCAGGTACTTCCCGGCCGGGTACTCGTCGATGTAGCCGTACCCGCCGTGCACCTGGACGCAGTTGTTCGCCGCCCGTACCGACGCCTCCGACGCGTAGTACTTCGCCTTGGATGCCGCCAGGGTGTACGGCTCGCCCCGGGTCTTCAAGTCGGCGACCGTCCAGGTGAGCAGCCGGGAGCAGTCCACCTCGACCGCGGTGTCCGCGATCAGCTCCTGCACCAGCTGATGACCAGCGATCGGCTTGCCGAACTGGGTGCGCTGCCGGGAGTAGGTGACCATGGAGTCCAGCGCCGCCTGGGCGATGCCGGTGCACGAGGCGGCCATCGACATCCGGCCGTCGTCCAGGGCAGACAGGGCCACCTTGATTCCGGTGCCCTCCTCCCCGCCGAGCAAGGCGTCCGCACCGACCTCCACGTCCTGCAGGACCAACTCGGCGGTGTCGCAGGAGCGCAGCCCGAGCTTGCCGTGGATCGGCTTGGCGGTGAAGCCGGGCGTGTCGGTGGGCACCAGGAACGCCGAGACGCCGCGGGCGCCGGCGCCCCCGGTGCGGGCCATCACCAACGCCACCCCGGCGATGTCGCCGTTGGTGATGAAGATCTTGTTGCCGTTGATCCGGTAGCCGCCGTCCGGCGTGCGCTGCGCCGTCGAGGCCAGGTCGGCCGGATTGCTGCCGTAGTCGGGCTCGGTCAGGGCGAAGCACCCCAGCACCTCACCGGTTGCCATCACCGGCAGCCAGCGCTGCTTCTGCTCCGCGGTGCCCCAGCGCACGATCGGGCTGGAGACCAACCCGAGGTGCACCGAGACGATGGAGCGCACGTTGGCGTCGCCGCGGGCGAGCTCTTCGACCGTCAGGCAGTAGGACAGCGGGTCCGCGCCGCCCCCGCCGTACTCCTCGGGAATCGTCAACCCGATGTAGCCGAGCTCCTTCAGCCCCGCGACCGCCTCCTCGGGGAAGCGCTCCTCGCGGTCGTTCGTCAGCGCCTGCGGTACGACGACGTCGTCGACCCACTTGCGCACGCTCTGGCGGACGGCCTCCTGCTCCGGGCTGAGGGCTAGGTCCACGGTCGCTCCTCATTCGTGATCGGCTCATCGGCGCTCGATAGCTGCTGCCCGCGCGAGCCTACGGTTACTCCCCCGTGCCAGCGAGGTCGCGTAACCGGCGCAGCTGAGCTGCCCGTTCCGCCCGAAGCCGGTCGGCGTCGGTGCGAGTTCGGGCCGCCTGCAGCAGCGCCTTGGTCTCCACGACGGCGTCGCGCGGAGGGGTCAGCAGGGCAGCGACGAGGTCGGCGACGGCCGCTGTCAGCTCGGCGCCCGGCACCACGGCCTCGGCCAGCCGCAGCGCCACCGCCTCCGTGGCCCCGACCCGGCGACCGGTGGCGCAAATCTCCAACGCGCGCGGATAGCCGACGAGGTCGACCAGAATGCCGCTGCCCCCGAGGTCGGGCACGATGCCGCGGCTGGTCTCGGCCATGGTGAACTGGGCGTCGTCGGCGAGCACCCGCAGGTCGCAAGCGAGCGCAAGCTGGAAGCCGGCCCCGACGGCATGCCCCTGTACGGCCGCGACCGACACCAGGTCCGGGCGGGACAGCCAGCTGAACGCTGCTTGATAGCCGGCGATCACGGCGTCCGCGTCGGCGTCCGCCATGCTCGCCATCTCGCGAAAGGACGGCGCTCCAGGCAGCCCCTCCGGCGTGAACATCGCCAGGTCGAGGCCGGCCGAGAACGCCGCGCCGGCACCCTGGACGACCACGACCCGAACCTGGCCACCGAGGCTGCGGCCGATGTCGCGCAGGGCCGCCCACATCGCCGGGTGCTGGGCGTTGCGCCGCTGCGGCCGGTCCAGGGTGACGGTGGCCACGGCCCCGGACACGTCCAGCCGAAGCCCGACGCCGGCGAGCCGGTCCGGGGAGACGTCAGGCGGGCCGTCCGCGGCGACTACTTCTTCGCCTTCCCGCGAGTCGCCCCACCGCGCCCGCGCAGGGAGGTGCCGGACTCCGAGAGGATCCGGTGCACGAAACCGTAGGACCGGCCGGACCCCTCAGCGAGGAGCCGGATGCTCTGCCCCGAGTCGTACTTCTTGCGTAGGTCGGCAGCCAGCTTGTCCCGTTCAGAGCCGGTCACCCGGCTGCCCTTCTTCAGTTCCGCCACGTTGTCCTCCATCAGCGGGTAGATCTCCGAAGACTGCCCGAACCGGACTCCGGGAAACCCCATGATCGCTCACTTACTCCATCCGGGCTAACGCTTCCGGTGTCGCGGCCGGCGACAACCGCCCACCGCGGCCCCGCCCCAGGCGCGCCGGGTCGGGCGAAGGGCGATCCGTCGCCACCCTGCGGTCGGCCGAAATCCGGGGTCGGGCGCGAGCCGGCCGATACGGTGGGCCGATGCCGACGGTGGCCCCCGCGCGGGGGGAAGGCGCGTCGCGGTCCCGTCGGGCGACTCTCGGCGGCGCTTCGACGGCGCGGGATGCGGCGGTGTGGCTGGCCCTGGTGGCTGCGGGCGCCGCCCTGACGGTCCTCGCCGTCCGCCTACGAGCGCCCCTGCATAGCCAAGGAGTGCCGTTCATCGGCTTCTACCGGTGGCGACTGCGGCCGGCGACCGGGCTGGCTGCGGCGGTCGCGGTGGTGGTCGTCGTCGCCGTACGGCGCGGGGTGCCCGAGCGGTTGCCCGTCGGCTGGCTGTTGCTGGCCAGCTACTGCTCGGCCGCGGTCTGGTCGCTGGCGCTGGCCCTGGTTGACGGTCGTGCCGGGCTGGCCGGTCCGGTCGCCACCGCGCCCGGCTACCTCAGCGACGTCGCGACGGTCGACGACCCGGCCAGCTACCTGCGGCACTTCGTCGCCCGTGCCGGCGACTACTCGGTGGAGACCCGCCAACACCCACCAGCGCCGGTGCTGCTGCTGTGGACGCTGCGGCAGGTCGGCGTCAGTCGGCCGGCCACCCTGGGCGTGCTGATCACCTTGGTCGGCTGTCTGACCGTGCCGTTGGTGGCGGTGTCGGTGCGCTCGCTGTGCGGCGCGGCCAGTGCCCGCCGGCTGGTGCCGGTGTTGGCGCTGGCGCCGTACGCCGTGTGGGTGGCCGTGAGCATGGACGCGGTCACGATGACGCTGACCGCTGCTGCGCTCACCTGCGGGGTGGTGGCCAGCGAGCCACGCCGCTCCGGCTGGTGGGCTGCGACCGGTGGGGTGCTGCTCGGGATGGCGTCCCTGTTCTCCTACTCGGCGGGATGGCTGGCCGTCAGTCTCATCCTGGTCTACTTCGTGCGTCGGCGGCCGCTGCTCAACGTGGCCACCGGAGTGGGCGCGCTGGTGCCGCTGGCGGTCGTCCGCGCCGCCGGCTTCGTCTGGCCGGACGGCCTGACCGCGGCGCAGGCGGACATCGCCCAAGGTGTCGGGGCGCACCGGTCCTGGCTTATCTGGGCGGTCTTGGACGTGTTCGTGCTGCTGCTCGCGGCCGGCCCGTCGATCGTGCCGGCGGGACGCAAAATGCGGCGGACGCCCGGGTGGCCATTTCTGGTCGGCGCCGGGCTGGCGGTGGCGTTTGCGTTGGCCTTTCGGCTCTCGCGCGGCGAGGTGGAGCGGTCCTGGCTGCCGTTCTATCCCTGGCTGCTGGTCGCGTGCGTGGCGCCCGAGCGCCGGCCGGCGGCGGGCGACCCGACCGCCGCGGACTCCGCCCCGACGCCAGTGCTGCTGGTGATCCTCGGCGCCTTGGCGGCGATCACCATAGTGACGGTGGTTCGTACCGCCTGGTGACCGGATGCACGCGGCCGGTAGCCTAACCGGCCATGATCAGGGGCAGGGGCGACCTCGCCGAGTCAGGCCAAGGCCACCAAGTCGGCGAGCTCCTCGCTCCAGGTGTCCTCGATCCCGTCCGGCAGCAAGATGACCTTGTCCGGCGCCAGCGAGTCGACGGCGCCCTCGTCGTGGGTGACCAGGACGACCGCCCCGCGGTACGCCGCCAACGCTTTGAGCACCTCACCCCGGCTGATCGGGTCGAGGTTGTTGGTCGGCTCGTCGAGCAGCAGGACGTTCGCCGCCGAGCAAACCAGGCCGGCCAGCGCCAGCCGGGTCTTCTCCCCGCCCGACAGCGTGCCGACCGGCTGGCTGGCCATGTCACCGGTGAACAGAAACGCGCCCAGGCTGCGCCGCAGCTCGCCGTCAGGGGTGTCCGGCGCCGCGGCGCGCATGTTCTCCAGCACGTTGCGCGAGGTGTCCAGGGTCTCGTGCTCCTGCGCGTAGTAACCCAACCGCAGGCCGTGGCCGGGCGTCACCGTGCCGGTGTCCGGCGAGTCGATACCCGCCAGGAGTCGTAGCAGGGTGGTCTTGCCCGCGCCGTTCAAGCCGAGGATGACCACCCGAGCTCCCCGGTCGACGGCCAAGTCGACGTCGGTGAACACCTCCAGCGAGCCGTAGGACTTCGACAGCCCGGTCGCGGTGAGCGGAGTGCGTCCGCAGGGCGCCGGCTCGGGGAAGCGCAGCCGGGCCACCCTGTCCACCTGGCGGACCTCCTCCAGCCCGGCCAATAGCCGCTCCGCCCGGCGCGCCATGCCCTGCGCCGCCTTGGCCTTCGTCGCCTTCGCCCGCATCCGGTCGGCTTGGGACTGCAGGGCCGCGGCCTGCCGCTCGGCGTTGCTGCGCTCCCGCCGCCGGCGGCGCTCGTCGGTCTCGCGCTGGGTGAGGTACGCCCGCCAGCCCACGTTGTAGCCGTCGAGCTCGGCTCGGTTGGCGTCCAGGTGCAGCACCCGGTTCACGGTGCGCTCGAGCAGGTCGACGTCGTGGCTGATTACCACCAGGCCGCCACGGTGGCTGCGCAGGAACTCCCGCAACCAGGCCACGGAGTCGGCGTCGAGGTGGTTGGTCGGCTCGTCCAGCAGCAGCGTCTCCGCGCCGCTGAACAGGATCCGGGCCAGCTCCACCCGCCGACGCTGGCCGCCCGAGAGCGTGCCCAGCGGCTGGGTGAGCGCCCGGTCCGGCAGTCCGAGGCTGGAGGCGATGGATGCGGCCTCGGCTTCGGCGGCGTACCCGCCGAGGACGTGGAAGCGGTCCTCCAGCCTTCCGTAGCGGCGAACTGCGGCATCCCGGGTGTCGGCGACGACGCTGGCCATCTCCCCGGCCGCGGCGTGCAGCTGGGCGGTCACCTCGTCCAGCCCCCGGGCGGAGAGCACACGGTCCCGGGCCAGCAGGTCCAGGTCCCCGGTGCGCGGGTCCTGCGGCAGGTAGCCGATGCTGCCGGTGCGGGTCACGGTGCCGGCGGCCGGAGCGGCCTCGCCGGCGAGTACGCGGGTCAGCGTCGTCTTGCCGGCACCGTTGCGGCCGACCAAGCCGATCCGGTCCCCGGGCGCCACCCGGACCGATGCCGAGCTGAGCAACAGCCGGGAGCCGGCGCGCAGCTCGAGGTCGGTGGCGGTGATCACTTCTAGAGTCTACGAGCCGAGCGGCTATGACGCGGCGACCGCTGGCTCCACGCCGCTGGCAGGACCGGCAACCGTGCCGGCGACCACGCGGTCGTCGTACAGCCGACCGATCTCGCCGGCGGACAGCCCGAGTACGTCGGCCAGGACCTCTTCCGTGTGGGCCCCGAGCAAGGGCGCCGGCCGGGGTGGCAGTCGCGGTACCGCGTTGGTGTCGACCGGGGAGGCTGGCATCCGGTAGGTGCCGATGCCGGGCTGCTCGACGTGGGCCCACATCGGGTTCGCCGGCGAGCAGCGCGGGTCCTGCTCGACCAGTTCGCGAAACGTCTGGTACGGACCCCAGCACACCTCGTGCGCGTCGAAGGCCTCCCGCACCTCGGCCAGCGTCCGCATCATCACCCACGGCTTGAGCAGGGCACCGATCTGCTCGCGGGCGACGAACCGGTCCCCCTCGCGCTCCAGGTCGACGCCGAGCAGGTGCTCGACCGCCGTGAAGCCCTCGTCCAGGCCGGTCGCCGCTCGCAGCGCGTGCCACTGGCCTCCCGTCAGCGCCACGATCATGATGCGGCGGCCGTCGCGGGTGGCGAAGTCCCGACCGAACGCGCCGTACAGGTAGTTGCCGTACTTCGGCCGCTCGGTGTTGTTGATCTCCACCTCGGCGGTCTTGCCCAAGGCAGCAATCATGGCAAAGGCGACGTCGGAGAGCGCGATCCGGGCCAGCTGGCCCTTTCCGGTCCGCCAGCGGTGCCGGTCCGCTGCCAGCAGCGCGGTCGACGCCAGCGTGCCGGTGATCGCGTCCCAGGCGGG
>JADGOU010000087.1 GCA_017882835.1 Frankiaceae bacterium
GGGTCATCGAGGAGCACTATGGCTGGCTGGGACAGCACGCGGTCTCGGTGACCGGCTCCGAGGGCGATGTCCGGACCAACGCAGTGATCGTCGACGTGGCGGTCCCTCTTTCGAAGGGGGTGCTCGCGATCACTCAGGCTCGTTGGGGCAGCGACGTGCGACTTCGGTTCTCGCCCGGCTCGCGGATGATCGAGCAGTAGCTGCGCACACGTGCCGCCACCGAGCACCCGCCCGCGGCTGACACGGCCGCCCGGGAACCGTCACTACAGCGCGGCGTAGTGGCGCGGGGGCGATCGCGCTCTGGGGCGGACCGATTTGAGCCGTCCATAAGACGATGATCCGCGTTGGCCGCATCCGTAGGGCGCCTTTGACCAGTCGCCGCAGTGGCACCTCGCCGGTTCCCTCCAAGTTTGGCTTGCGGGTCTGCATGGCTACCCAGTCAGGCAGCGCAATCCGCAACTCGAAGACCTCTTCACAGCTCACCACCCGCTCTGAGCGGCGAATGGCAGCGGCCAAGCGGCTGAGGAGTGTCGTCTTGCCCGCCTGCGTGCCCCTGGCCATGATGATGTTCGGTCCGCTCACCACGCCGCCTCCAGGAAACGGGCCGAGGGCAGGTCAAGGTGCCCAGCGCGACAAGTTCATCGAGCGAGTGGGCGGTCAACACCACTTGCGGATATTGACCGCCACGTGCCGCCCGGTGATGTCCGGGATTGCGCCACCGAAGGGCAGCGTCCGACGTACAAGTTCTTGCAGGGAGCGTCGGGACTTCTCAACGCACGGCGACGGACTCAAGTGAATAGTGCCGCGCCGATCTTGTTGGCGGCTTGCGCTGCGTCGTCGGCGTGACGTGGCTGTCGAGGTTGGTGAACAGGGTCGGGTCCGCGTGGCCCGGTCGCTCGGCGGCGACTTTCGGCGCAACTCCGCGGACTAGCATCAGGGTCGCGCTGGTGTGCCGGAGGCCGTGCGCCGTCAGCCGAGCAGCTGCAGTTCGGCGGTGTACCGACCCAAGAGCCGGGACAGGTACTGCAGGTGGTACGAGCCGCCGCCGAGCTGGGTGAAGACGTGATCGCTGGCAACGTACGACGAGCTAGCCAGCCGTTCCTCGCTCTGCAGCTTCCGCTGGGCCTTGAGGATGCGGACCAGGTCGTCGTCGAGGTCGATGCTGCGGGTCGCGTCCCGGCTCTTGCCCGCCGAAGAAACCAGGTCGTAGCCCAGTGTCGAGACGAACTCCACCACATGCACCCGGCGCCGGGGCAGGTCCACATTCGGCCAGCGCAGAGACACCATCTCGCCGATCCGCAGCCCGGAGCCGAGTAGTAACGCCCAGAAGGCGTACGTCCGGTCTCCGTCCATCAGGGTGAGGGAACTCGCGGGCCTGCTCCGGCGACCAGTGCCGTGGCACCGAGCGTGCCGCCGGCGGCCGCGGAACCACAGTGACCGGATTAACCCCGAGCAGCCCCATGTGCACGGCCAGCTTGAGAGCGCCGGCCAGCTGCGCCCGGGCCAACCGGATCGTGTTTGCGGCGAGCGGCCGGCCGTTCTTCGTGCCGCCGCTATTCGCCAACCAACCGGCGCTGCCACGCCACGACCGAGTCCGCCGTGACGTCGCGGATCTTCATTGACCCGAGCAGCGGCCGGACGTAGTCGCCGGCGCGGTGCCGGTAGTTGAAGCAGGTCTTCGGCGAGAGCCGGCCGTCCGCCTCGATGCCGTCGAGGTAGAGGTCGAGCAGGTCATTGACAGTCATCCCGGCGGGCGTCGGCCGCACCACCCCGGCGTCGATCTTCTGCAGCAGATCCCGCCGCGCCCGGCCGGCCTCAGCGGCGGTCTGGAACCCCCGCTTGGTCAGCTGCTGCCACTGCCCAGTGATCGGATCCCGGCCGGTACGGATCTTGAAATACCTTGAAATACTACCGACCCTGCGTGTCGGAGTAGACCCCTGGAGGCTTCGCCGGAATGGCCGCCGCCAATCGTGAGAACACGGGATGTTCTCAAAATGTTCTCACGGACTAGTCATCTAGCAATGGGCCAGAGGCACACCCCCTCTGACCTGGGCAAACGTTGCGCGCTCGGAGGGACTCGAACCCCCAACCTTCTGATCCGTAGTCAGATGCTCTGTCCGTTGAGCTACGAGCGCCGAAGCGAGGAGAGTCTAGCGCGGTTCGGTGCGCCGGCCGGATCCGCCAGTCAACGGGCCGCAGTCATCACTGGCTAGGCCTGGCAGGCCTGCGCCGCCGGCGGCGGCGAACTTCCGCCGCGACAGCGGAGGCTCCGGGATTTGAACCCGGGATGGGGATTAACCCAAACCGCATTAGCAGTGCGGCGCCATAGACCGGACTAGGCGAAGCCTCCTTGCGCCCCGCGGGGCGCCGGCGCGCACGATACCCGCGGTCGATCGGGGACGGCAAAGAACGCCCACGGACCCCACCCGGTGAGGCAGCCGGCTACGCGGGCAGGCTGGGAAGGCCCCGGCGCGGCTCGAGTGCCGCGCACGATAACGTCTGGAGCAACCGTGACCGACACCCCGGCCGGGGAGCGCTTCGCCGATCCCCAGCGGTGGGAAGACGAAGGCGGCGGTGGCCCGCACATCTGGCGGACGCTGGGCTACCGCCGTACCGCGTGGCAGCCAGGCCGGACCAGCATCGAGTGGGACGCCGACCCGCGGTACAGCTTCCCGACCGCCACCGGGCCAGTGATCCAAGGCGGGCTGGTCACCGCACTGCTGGACGCTGCCATGGGCGGCGCCTGCTGGACGGTGCTGGACCACGACCAGGCCTTCCTCACCGCCGACCTGCGGGTGGAGTTCCTCCGGATGACGACGCCGGGACTGCTCAGTGCAACTGGCTGGGTGGTGCGGCGTACCCGCCCGGTGGTCTTCTGTGCGGCCGATCTGCAGGATGTCGCCGGCCGCCTGCTGGCGAGCAGCCGGTGCACGCAGGTGGTACGGGCCGACGACTGGGGCGCCGGCCGGTACGGCGCGGCCGATCCGGCTGGAGCCCCGCCGCGCGATGCCCGCGGCTGACCCGGTGTGTGTCGCGGAGCACCACTCGCGGCTGCCCACAACCGCCGCTGGCGCCCCCGACCAGCGCGGCGAGCCATGTGACGTTCGCCTCATTGGGGTGCCTGCAGGGCTTAGCGGCCCTTGACAGTGTTACTCGCTGGTAACAAAGTGTACTTCGAGAAGAGTCTCATCTTGCTGAACGGATCGGACGAGGAGGAAGACGTGGAGCGCCGCGAGGTCATCTTGCACGGGCACCGAGTCTCCTACACCGAGGCCGGAGCCGCCGAGGGTCCGCTGCTTGTGCTGGTGCACGGGGTCGCCGGCAACAGCCACACCTGGGACGACGCGATTTTCACTCTGCAGCGGTCCGTACACGTGATCGCCCCGGACCTGCTTGGCCACGGCGAGTCGGCCAAACCGCGCGGAGACTACTCGCTGGGCGCCTACGCCAGCGGCATCCGTGATCTCCTGCAGGTGCTGGGCCATGACCGAGCGACCATCGTCGGGCACTCGCTGGGCGGCGGAGTGGCGATGCAGTTCGCCTACCAGTTCCCGGAGCGCTGCGAGCGCATGGGTTTGGTCTGCAGCGGCGGCCTGGGTCATGAGATCACTCCCCTGCTGCGGGTGGCCAGCCTGCCGGGGGTGGATCTGCTGCTGCCGCTCATTGCCAACGCCTGGGTACGTCGGGTCGGCCAGGTGGCCGGTGATCTCGTCAGCCGGCTCCCGCTGGTCAGCTGGCCCCCCACCCTGCACGAGATCGCCGGCGGCTACAGTTCGCTGGCCGACACGCAGGCGCGATCCGCGTTCTGGCACACGCTGCGCAATGTCATCGACGTGACGGGTCAGCGGGTGAGCGCCCTGGACCGGCTCTACCTGGCAGCCGACCTGCCCACGCTCATCGTCTGGGGGGACGGTGACCCGATGATCCCGGTGCGCCACGGCGAGCGGGCCGCCGCGCTGATCGCCGGCAGTCGGCTGGAGATCTTCGATGCGGCCGGGCACTTCCCGCACCGCGACGAGCCCGAGCGCTTCGCCCGCGTGCTGTTGCGGTGGATGGCCGAAACTGAGCCGGCCCGGCTCAACCACGAGACTCTGCGTCAACGCTTGCTGGAGCACGCCGACCTGCACCCGGTCACGGCCGATTCGGACGAGACCCCGCCGGGGGCCGCCGACATCTCAGACCAACCCGCTACTCGACGGCCCGCTGCCCCAGCCTCGTCGACCCCCGAGCTGCACTACTCGGCGGGCATCGCCGGTTAGTCAACCCGACGGTCAGCGGTGGCGCAGCCGCAGGCTGTCCCAGCTGCCGTCGGCGTACCAGCCGCCGTCCACAGAAAGTGCGTGGCCGTTGACATAACCGCTCGGAGTGGAGTCGGCCAGGTAGGCCACCGCGGCGGCGACGTCCTCCGGGTGGCGAACCGACTCATCGGCCACCCGGTCGATGATGTCGGCGTCGGTGTAGCCGCCCGCTGCCTGGTCGGCATGTCCATCCCCGTCTTCACCCACCTACCCGCGGCAGACGGCGTTGACCCGGACGCCGCGGCCGCCCCACTCGGCAGCCAGGGTGCGGGTTAGCCCGATGAGCCCATACTTACTGGCCTGGTACGCCGAGCGGTCGGCCACGCCCAGTAGGCCGGCGACCGAGGCGACGTTCACCATGCTGCCAGAGCCGGCGGCCAGCATCAGCCGACCCAGCTCCGGGCGCAGCAGGAACGGCCCGAGCAGATTGACCTCGAGCACGCGGCGCCCCTGCTGCCCAGTGGTCTGCTCGTCGCCACCCGTCTCCGGTCCCACTCGGCACACCGGGTCCCCGGGACCCCGGGACTCCGGGACCCCGGGACCCCGGGACTCCGGGACTCCGGGACTAAATACCTGGAACGGGTTAGGTTAGAAGTGCACAGATACTCACAGAAGCGCCCACTTCCGAGAAATCTGTGCTGCGCTAGTGCTGTCGGCGACGGCTGGAACTAGTTGACCTGGCGCAGGCGCTTCTCTTAGGCAGCCAACGGATATAGATTGCCGAACGTAACCAGACGGTTCGGCTGTGCGGCTGTGCAAGGTTAGGACCGTCACCGCCAAAGCAGTGCCAACCTCATCAACAGGCGAGAGCTGTTTCAGCCCTCGTCACCGTCAACCAGCGATGGACAGGAGGTACCCGATGCAACGACCAGCATTCTCCGACGGGGCCACCTACCGGCCCTCCCGCGCGGCTTCCGGCCCGCTACCGCCGCCAGCGTGATGCAGACCGCTGGGCTCGTGCTGGCCGGCTGGTTGATTCTTTCCGTACCAGCGGCCTTGCTAGTCGGCGCCCTGCTCCGGAACCGGAACAGGCCAATGGCGCGAACTGCCGCCCAGCAGCGGCGGCTGCATCAGCGTTGCCGGCGGTGGGCCGCGACTACAGCAGCCGGGGTGGTGTCGCTGGTTGTTCTGCAAGGAATGGCGGAAGCTGCACCCGGCACGGCCGTGTGGGCCGCCCGACTGCGGGTGGAGGACCTGCGGGTGGCGATTGAGCCGGATCCGGCCCAGCGGGTGATGTTGAATCTGCGCTTTGCCACCGAGCGCGCGACCGAGCTCCAATACATGGCGAGCCGCGGCACGCTCGGCGACGCGCCGATGGTGACCGCCAACCTGAAAGAGCACTTGGCCGAGGCGCAGACCGGGTTGGCGCGGGTCAGCGACCGCAGTGGTCACGCCACCCCCGTGCCGACGCAGGGCGTTCAGGCTGTCGAGAACCAGGTCAAGATGCTCAGCCAGTTGGTCACGACAAACTGCGCGACTACGGCCAGTGGAGACTGCTCCGGTCTGCAGTCGGCGCTGACGACGTCAGCAACGATGTTGACCGCCTTGGCACCACCCGCAATGTCGGGACCGACGACCCTGACCACCGCGGCCCCCCCTCCGGCGGCGGCGCCACCCTCGGTCCCGGCACCTGCCGGCGCTGTACCCCCGGCTGTGACGTCCGGGCCGCCCTCGGTCGGCGCTGGTGCGCCGCTGCCGCCCGCACCGGTCCCCACGAGCGGCGCTCACCCAGCACCCGTTCCGGCCGGTGGGCAAGCCTCCGCGTCGTCGCCGGCCGTGCCTACCGTCACCTCGACCGGACCGGCCGCTCCCGGGACGTCCCCACCGCCGCCGGTACCGACGCTCGGCCCGCAGCCCGCGAGCACCACGACGCCCGCACCGTCACCGTCACCGTCACCGTCACCCTCTACGTCACCGTCGCCGACGCCGACGCCCTCCACGTCGCCGTCGGTCTCGAGTGGGACTGGTGCGGCCGGGGCGGCCGCCGAGTCGCCCCGGCAACAGTGGCGTCGCCGATCCGGTGATGCCACTCCTCAGGCCCGGTAGCGATCCGTTTCGGGCGGCGGCCGGTTAGTTGCCCTCGCCCGCCGGACGCAGGCTGGGACTGAGCACCAGGATCGCCAAGGCAACCGTGGCCGTGACGGCCCCAACGCCGAAGGCCCAGTTCGGACCGGCGGCGTCCCACAGCCCGCCAGCGATCACGCTCGCCGGCAAGACGAGCAGCCCCGCAGCGGCGGCATACAGGCCGTAGGCGGCGCCCCGACGCTGCACTGGCACCAGGTCGCCGACCCAGGCCTTGACGGTCCCCTCCGCGGAGGCGTAGTAGACGCCGTACGCCGCGAACAGCGTCCACAGCTGCCAGGCGCTGGTAGCGGCGGCGAACCCGGCGTACACCGCGGCGTACACCGCCCAACCGGCGATCAATAGCCGGCGGCGACCAATGCGGTCGGACAGCGCGCCGAGCGGCACCGCCAGCAGGGCGTATACCAGGTTGACCGCGGCGTAGGCGAACGCGAGCTGGGCCGCAGACAGCCCCGCGGACCGAGCTCGCAGCAGCAACAGGGTGTCGGAGGAGTTGGCCAGCCCGAACACCACGGTGGCCACCAGCAGCGCCCGAAACGCGCTTGGCAGCGGCGTCCGCGGCAGCTCTCGATCCCGGGGTGCGGGCGGTGCGTCCCGGACCTGCCGCAGCGTGAACAGCCCGGCGATCGCCGGAAGGGCCGCCAGGGCGAACACGGTGCGCAGACCGGTTTCCTCATGGCCGAGCACAAGCAGCAACAGCCCGGCGACGGCCGGTCCGCGACCGAGCCGGCGGTGTCCAAGGCCCGCAGCACCCCGAACGACCGGCCGGCGCGGCCGGCACCGGCGTCGAGCGCCACCAGCGAGTCCTTCGGGGCATCTTTCCCGCCCTTGCCCAGCCCGTCGACCACGCGCAGGCTGCCGACGGCGGCGACGTTCGGGGCCAGCGCCAGCAGCGGCCTAGAGATCAGCGAGGCGACGTAGGAAATGGTGAGCAGCCGCTGCGGCGACATCCCCCGGTCCAGCGCCCGCGCGCTGCCAAGCCGGGCGAGTGTCACCCCGACCGCCAGCAGCCCCTCAACGGTACCGAGCAAGGTCGTCGAGGAGCCCAACGCCACGACGACGAAGGTCGGGACCAGCGGGTAGACCATCTCCTGGGCCATCCCGGAAAGCAGGGAAAGCCGACCAAGCAGCAGGGTGTTCGACCCGGTCGCGACCGGGCGAGATGATCCTGGCCGCGTCATGGCGCCGCGAGACCGAGGCCGGCCGCCGCGGCCAGCACGCCGACGGCCAGGCTGGCGCCGATGTTCGCGCCGGCCTCCAGCAGAGAGCCGTCCTCGGCCAACACCAGCGACTCCCAGGCCCACGTCGACCACGTTGTGTATCCCCCGGTGAAGCCGGCCGAGAGCACGACCGTCGGTCTATGCGCCAATCCGTGGTGCAGCGCCAGCCCCGTGACCAGCCCCAGCAACAGCGACCCGGTGATGTTGATCGCAAACGTGCCCCACGGGAAGACGGAGTCGTGCCAGCCCTGGATGAGCTGGTCCAGCAGGTAGCGGCCGGTCGCGCCGAGCCCGGCGGCGAGCCCGACCGCGATGGCCAGCATCATCGCGAAGCCTGCCACCGCCCGACATACTTGATCACCTCGACGTCATCGAGAATCACCAGCGCCCCGTCGGTGACCAGGACATCGAGCTCGGGCAGGAAGCCGCGGATGCGCTCCGCACTATCCACAATAATGATCGCAATGGGCAGGTCTTGGGAAAGGCTCAGCAGCCGGGCGGTGTGGATGTGGCTGCTCGGGCCGAACCCCTCGATGCCGCGCAACACGCTGGCTCCCGCCATCCCGGACTGGTGCGCCCGCCGGACGATCTCGGCGTACAACGGCCGGTGATGCCACTGGTCGGACTCGCCGATGAGGATGGTCAGTCGCTGTGCGGCTCCGGTTAGCGCCATCTGCCCTCCGCTAGCTCTGTCGCCGGGTCGGCCGGGTCGAACCTCACTGTGGGCGGCGACGACCCCGGTACGTCGCCACGGCTCGCCCCGGTCACCTGGCCGAGCGACGCAGCGCCAGTCCGGCCACCGTACTGAGCCCGAGGTACTGGGCGGCGATGCCCACGGCACCATGGCCGGCGAGCCGGTCGGTGGTGGTGACAACCGAGGAGAAGGTGGTGAAGCCGCCGGGGAAGCCGATGCCCAGGGCCGACCGAACGTACGTCGTGGGCAGCCACACCGCGATCACGATCACGAGCAGCAGGGCGAGCGCGAAGGCGCCGCTGGTGATGACGGCGACCAGCAGGCGGCCGCGCAGTCGGGGGCGGGTGCGGCGGCCCGGCGAAGACGTCTTGGACGTCGGGATCAACGGGGAGCACCGGCGGCTCAGCCGGTGACCGCCTGGATTCAGTAATGCCCCATGACGGCCGCGCCGTTGCCGGCCTTTGATGCCGCCGGACGGTGCTTGCCGCCCCGGCGTCTCCGTCAGGGTGAGGTCCACAGATGTCGCTGGACGGATCACTCCCCCGAGACCATCGTCGACGACCGCCTCTCCCAAGCCTCGGCTTCGCCGGCGGCGGGCCACTCCTGCCAGGCCTCGTCCGGCATCCAGCTCGGCTCGCCTCTGGTAGGCACCTTCGCGCAGTCCGGCGAGCGCCTGCGCGTTGAGGCCCCGGCCCGGCCCAGTCGCTCGAATGCCCCGTCAGGTCGTCCGGGCGGCGGTGGCCAACGCTTGGGCGAAGACCGCCCGGTCAAAACCACGGTCCTTCCAGCCGCGAGTTCGAGCAGCCGAGGCGGCTGTACCGCACCTGCAGCGCAATATTCCCGCCCGGCACTGCCGCCAGTACCAGCCGGGCGAGTCGGTCGAGTCGGTCGAGCTCCGGATCGAGGCTCAGCGCAGCGCTGCTGTTGCCAGCCGCTCGCTCCACGCATTCCAGACGTAGCTGGGCAGCCGCAGCCTTGGCCACAGCCGGACAAGCTGGACCAAGTCGACGTAGTCAATTACCGCCGCCTCGTCGCCGTTGGTCAGAACGATCTGGTACAACTCGGTGAGGTCGTCGTCGTCTTCGAGATCGAACGTCTGCGACGGCCCAGAGGAATGCACGGCCGTCGGCAGCTCGAGCCGTCCGCGCACCGGCCCGGTCAGCAAGTTCAGGTCTTGGGGCACCGAGACTGGGCGTCGCCAGCCACCCACTCGTCCCCGGTATTGGTTAGTCACTGACGCCACCGGATGGAGCAAGAGGCTTTCGGCGGCAGCGGGCACTCCCTCGGCCGGTGTGGAGCACGCCCCACCTCCACACCGGCCGTGCCCACGAAGGTGGCAATGAGCAGATGCAGATCGTCCCACACAGCGCCCAGCGCCACCGAGAGGCTGCGCGACAGCGGAGGGCGTGGGATTCGAACCCACGAGGACGCGCGAACGCCCTAGCGGTTTTCAAGACCGCCGCCATCGGCCACTAGGCGAGCCCTCCAGGGCCGCCAACGTACGACATGCGGCCCGAGCCGCCCAGATCGCAG
>JADGOU010000475.1 GCA_017882835.1 Frankiaceae bacterium
GGGCGCGGACGTCGAGCACCTCGCCGGTGCGTTCGCTAGCGATCAGCCGGACCAGCACCGCGGCCGGCACTGCCGGGTCGATCAGGTCGCCGCGCTCGTACAGCCCGTGAAACCGGGTGTAGAACCCGTCGCCGACCGCCGCGCGTGGCCGCCCGCGCATGTAGTCCTGCATGGTGGAGTCGACGACGCCCGGCCGGAGCGCGTTGACGGTGACCCCGGTGCCGGCGAGTTCCAGCGCCAGCCCGGCGGTCAGCATCTCCAACCCTGCCTTGGCGGCGGAGTACGCCGTGGCGCTCGGCATCCCCGGCGGTCGAGCCGCCCCGCTGGTGATGGCCACGATCCGGCCATAGCCCCGGGCGAGCATGCCGGGCAGCACCGCGTGCGTGCACCGGAACGCCCCGATGAGGTTGATGGCGACCGAGTCCCCCCAGGCGTCCGGGTCCACCTCGCTCGTGCGCCCGAGCGGCCAGACCACCCCGGCGTTGTTCACCAGCACGTCCACGGGTCCGATTTCGGCCTCGGCTGCGGCCACGGCGGCGAGCACGTCGGTACCAGCCGCGACGTCGCCGGTGACCGCGAGCGCGCGCTGCGCGCCGTACCGCGCGGTGACCTCAGCGGCGACCGCGGCCACCTCGGCGCCGGAGCGGGCCAGCACCGCGACCCGCGCGCCGGCGTCGGCCAGCGCCAGCGCGATCGCCCGGCCGATCCCCCGGCCGCCGCCGGTCACCAGGGCGACCCGCCCGGCCAGCACCGGCCCGGCCGACCCTCGCCCGGACTCCGCAGTCACGGCGCCCATCCTGTCAGCCGGCTGCGGTTCACTGACGGCCTCAACCAAACCGTGCCCGACCAAACCGTGCCCGACCAAACCGTGGAGGTGTCCGTGGACATCGGCTTCGCCATCCCGATCTCCGGCTCGTGGGCCACGCCGGAGAATCAACTGCGAATCGTCCGCCGCGCCGAGGAGCTCGGCTACGCGCAGCTGTGGACGTTTCAACGGCTGCTCGTGCCGCTGGATGAGGCCGGGGCACCGACCTGGGCGCCGCAGTACCGCAGCGTGCACGATCCACTAGTCACGCTTGGCTGGCTGGCCGGGCTCACCACCGGCATTCGGCTCGGGGTCGCGGTGGTCAACATGCCCTTCTACTCCCCGCTGCTGCTGGCCAAGATGTTGACCACCATCGACACGCTCTCCGGCGGCCGGCTGGATGCCGGGCTGGGGATCGGGTGGGCGCCGGAGGAGTACGCCGCGACCGGCGCGCCATACCACCAGCGCGGCCGGCGCGCGGACGACTTCCTGCGCTGCCTGGAGGCGGTCTGGACGACCGATCCGGTGGAGTACGCCGGCGAGTTCTACCAGGTGCCGCGATCTCGGGTCGCCCCCCGACCGGTGCAGCGACCGCACCCACCGGTGCTGCTCGGCGGCACCGCGGAGCCGGCCCTGCGCCGGGCCGGCCGGCTCGCCGACGGCTGGATCAGCAGCAGCCAGGCCGACCTGACGAAGATCGCTCACTCGATCGAGGTGGTGCGGGCGGGAGCTCGAGAGGCCGGCCGGGATCCCGATCGGCTGCGGTTCGTCTGCCGCGGCGCAGTGCAGGTGCGCCCGGCTGGTGCGGCCGACCGCAAGCCGCTGACCGGGTCGCTGGCGGAGATCCGCGGCGACTTCGACGGCCTGCGCGCCGACGGCATCACCCAGACGTTCGTCGACGTGAACTTCGACCCGGAGATCGGCTCGCCGGACGCGGACGCGGACGTCTCGATGCGCCGGGCCGAGGAAGCCCTGGAGGCGCTGGCCCCGGGATGACCGGCGCGGACAGCGAGCCTCAACCGGGCAGACGTCGCGACAACAGCCCGGTCGCGACTCGGGTCACCTGCGCGCCGTACCCCCCGCCGAAGAGCCCGGCGTGCACCAGCAGCGGATACAGCTGGTGCAGCGGCACCCGCTCGCGCCAACCAGTCGCCAGTGCAAACACCTCGTCGTACGCCGACAGGATCCGCTTCAGGTACGGCGCGCCGAACAGCGCCAGCATCGCCAGGTCGGTCTCCCGGTGACCGCCGTGCGCGGCCGGGTCGACCAGGCGAACCAAGCCGTCCTCGCCCCAGAGCAGGTTGCCGCTCCACAGGTCACCGTGCACCCGACTCGGCGGTTCGGGTGGGCCGGCCAGCTCGGGCAACCGCCGCACGACCTCCTGCACCGCCCGGGCGCCGGCGGCGTCCATAGCGCCCCGGTCGACCGCGAGCCGCAGGTAGGGCAGTACCCGGCACTCGGCGTAGAACTCCGGCCACTGCGCGGTGCTGGCTACGGCGTTCGGCAGGTCCAGCGTGCCGATGTAGCCCGGTCGATCGGCGCCGAAGGCCGCCACCCCGGCGCGGTGCGTCGCGGCTAGCTCGAAGCCGAGCCGGTCGGCGCCAGCGGCGGACGGTGGCCCGGGCGCCACCCACTCCAGGACGAGCGCGTGGGCGCCGACAGCCAGCACCGCCGGGACCGCGACTCCACCCCGCGCGGCGGCCAACCAGCCCAGTCCGGCCGCCTCCACGGCGAAGAAATCGGCCG
>JADGOU010000476.1 GCA_017882835.1 Frankiaceae bacterium
CGGGTGCTGCGCCGACTGGCGGGCGACTACCTGGCGGTCTACGGGCATCAGGTGCTCGCGGTCGAGACGTTCACCGACCCCGCCCGGCACACCGGTGCCGGCTACGCGGCCGCGAACTTCGTGCTGCTCGGCGAGACGCTCGGCTACGCCCGCAGCGCCGGCCGGTAGGACCACCACGGCCGCCGCCAGCGGGTGTGGGTCTATCTACTGCACCGCGACGCGCCGGCCATCCTCGCCGCTGCCTACCGGCACCCGCTGCTCGCACCCAGAGGAGGAGTCGACGTGCCCACGGTCGCGTTGGCCGGGGACAGCGGGCTGCTCGGCCTCCTCGAAGGGCTGACCGACCCGCGACAGAAACGGGGGATCCGCCACCGAGTCGCGGCCGTCCGCACGATGGTCGCGGCCGCGACGCTGGCCGGCGCCACCAGCTTCCGGTCGGTCGCGGACTACAATCGCAGACCTGCCGCCGGAGGCGCTGGAGCGACTCGGCGCCCGGCGGCACCCACGCACCCGCCGGTTCGTCCAGGGCGCTGACCCGGACGTAGCCCACCCGCTGCCCGGTCGTCGCCACTGCCACTCCGACCTGTCAGGTTGACGTCTAAGACCGTAGGCAGGAAGTGTCAGTCAATCCGTAACTCGTCAGGCTGGGGTAGGCGTCAACCGGACACCGGTACGTGCGGAGTGGCGGCGGATCGAGGACCTCCGGCTCCGCGGCCGGGCGTCAGCCGACGCTGCTCGGGGACGACGTCGGGCAGTCAAGCGGATGCGGCTGACCCGCGTCGTCTGATTTGGTGCTTGGCGTTGAGGGCATGATCGACACGATCCCGCGTGGCGGGACAACGGCACAGCGCCCGCTTCTGCTTGCCTGCGGCCTCGCCTGGCAGACTCCGGCGACAGCACAGTTCAGAACCCGGAATCCACGCTTGGTGGCATGGAGCCGCAATTCGAGGCAACAAGAAGCGCATCAAAGCTCGGCTCGACGCTCTCCTGCCGGCGGATCGAGCTCAACGACCTGCTCTTCCGGTGCGTCCGCTGAGGGCAGGGCTGCGGCCGGCGCTGGCGGTCTTCGGCGCCGCCTGGGTTGGCTGGGCGCTGCTCGGCCTGCTCGGCGTCGGGATCGTGCCACCCGGCCAGCCGCCGGTGTCGGTGCCCGGGCTGGCCGCGCCACCGGTGACGCCCGGATGGCACAAACCTGCTCACCCCGGGGGAGCGGGATGACGCGTTGTGGTACCTGCGGATCGCCACCCAGGGCTACCGGGCCGACGACGCCTCCCCGGCGTTCTTCCCCCTCTACCCGCTCGCGGTGCGCACGCCGGCGGCGTTGCCGCTGGTGTCGCCGCTGGCCGCGGCGACCGTGCTCGCCCAGGCCAGCGCGCTCGGCGGGCTCGTGGTGCTCTTCGCGCTCACGACGTACGAGCACGGGCCGGCGGTGGCGTCCCGCACGCTGCGCTACCTCGCCACCTTCCCGACCGCCTTCTTCCTGCTCTCGCCGTTCACCGAGGCGCCGTTCCTGCTGCTCACTGTGCTCACGTTCTGGTTTGCCCGGCGGGGCCGGTGGGCCGCGGCCGCGCTGCCGGCGGCGCTGGCCGGCGCCACCCGCAGCGCGGGCGTGGTGCTGGTGCCGGCCTTGATCGTGGAGGCTCTCGTGCAGGGGCGCGACCGGCTCGGGCGACGGCTGACCGCCGCCTGCACCCCGCTCGCCGGGCTCGCCGCGTACGCCGTTTACTGGCTCGCCCGCACCGGCAGCCCCATCGCGCCGCTCGACGCGCAGCGCGGCTGGCAGCGCGAGTGGGCCTGGCCGTGAGCCACCCTCTGGCACGCGGTCGACCTGGCCTGGCGGTACCAGAGCTACTGGCTGATCGACCTGATCGTGGTGCTCGCCGTGCTGGTCCCGGTCCTCACCGGCTGGCGGTGGCTGGCCCCCTCGTACGCGGTCTACGCCGCCGCCAGCCTGCTGCTGCCGCTCTGCCAGCCGTTTCCGAGCCGGCCGCTGATGTCGATGCCGCGCTTCGTGCTAGTGGTCTTCCCCGCGCTGTGGGTGCTGGCGCGCAGCCGGCTTCCCGAACCGCTGGTGCTCTGCTTCTCAGCCGGCAGCTTCGTGCTGCTCGGGCTGCTGTTCACCAACTGGTTCTACATCTTTTGACGCCGCGGCCCGGCCCTCTGGCTTACGCAGGTGCGTGCACGTCTCGGTGACCAACCACATCGGTCCCGCACCTGCCTTCTGCGCGGCTGGGCATGCCGTCTCAGGAATCGTTGCTCAACGAAACCGTGGGTTGTCCATCCGCAGGTGCGCCCGGCGCAGCACGGGCACAGTGGGCCGGTCAGGTCGGCGTTGTGACGGCCAGCTACTCCACCAGGACCGACACGACTGATTTACCGACCAGCTCGCTAGGGCCAACGCGCATAGTGTGGTGGAATAGGCACCCGGCACTGCGGCCCTCTCTGCCAACCTGTGGTGAGGCACCCGCCCCCCAACAATCACTGACATGAGGGCGGGGATGGAGACTCCCCGACGTGACCGTGACCATGCTCG
>JADGOU010000477.1 GCA_017882835.1 Frankiaceae bacterium
GTCAGCAGGGCCAGGCTCATGGGTGCGACCTCACGGCAGCCGGCGCAGCAGCAGGTCGGGGCGCGGCGGTGGCGGGGCGAGCCGCACCTTGGCATCGACGCCCAGCACCCCGTCGGCACGGGCGATGACCGGGTTGAGGTCGAGCTCGGCGACCTCGGGCAGGTCCTCGGCGAGCCGGCCGACCCGCAGCAGCAAGTCCTCCACGGCCGCCACGTCGACCGCCGGTACGATCCGCCGGTCCGCGCCGGTCACCACGGTGAAGAGATTAGGCATGACGGCCGCGCCCGCGGTGATGCGCGTCGAGTGCCCGGGCTCGGCGTGGAGAGTGACGTCGACGGCGCCGAGTCCGGGCGCCACGAGCCTGAACCGGCACCAGCGGGCCGCCGCGACACCTTCGTCAGCTCACGCCGGCGACGTCGAGCAGCACGACCGGGGAGTCGGACCCGCGGTTGACCTGCACCCGGGTGATGGGCAGGTCGCCGAGCAGCCGGTTGAAGTGCAGCCGGTCCCGAATCGCCACCTCGACCGGAATGTCGTCGGGCAACTCCGCAGTCACCGCACGCAGCTCGCCCAACGTCACCACCTCGCGGTCTTCGCCCCGGCGCAGCCACACTGACGAGTGGTCAGGTACCTCGCCGGTCAGCTTCCGCAGCAGGCGCAGCGACACCCCCGGCCGTCGGGCCGACCCATCGCCCGCCTCGGCCTGGACATTTCCGGTCATCGCAGCCGCCTTCGTCGCTTTCGGTGGGAACCCCACCATCGTCCCCACTCGGGCGGGGCCGGTCGGCCAGAACCAGAAGCCGAGCGAGGGTGTCGGCCAACGGGATCGCTGGCAGCGGCTGAGGTGGGCTGAGGCGACGTCAGCGAGCTCGCGCCTGAGAGGCGGCTACCTGTGCTGGACCGCAATTCGCTTCGCCGGCGGCGTCGGCTGCTTGCTGGGCAGCGGCACCCGAACCTCCAGCACGCCGTCGGTGTAGGAGGCGCTGATCTCGTCCTCGGTGGCGCCGGCGGGCAGCGGAATGCGGCGAGCGAACCGGCCGTAGCGAAACTCGCGGCGGTAGTGGCCCTTGTGCTCCTCCGTCGTCTCTTGGCGACGGTGTGCCTCGATGTGCAACGTCTGATCCTGGATGAAGATCTCCACATCCTTGTCCGGGTCGATGCCCGGCAGCTCCGCTTTGACGATCAGCTGGTTGTCCTCGACGTGCTCTTCGATGCGCATCGGCTCGACGCCCTCGACGGCAGACTCCATCAGCCCACGAAACCCCGGCCAGTGCGCCCAGCCGGGAAACCACCCCAGCAGGTCCGGCCACTCGGGCCGCTCCGGCCGGGACCGCTCCATCTCCTGCCCTGCCATCTGGCACCTCCGTGAGACTCACCCCAAGGGGGGTTAGCGCCAGTGTCCTCTGCTGCCGGGCTGGCGAACGGGGCGGTGCACAGGGTCTCCGGGACCACCGACGGCGGAGGCCGGACCTCGATGATCGCAGCCAGTCAGCCAGCCGGCCGGCTGGCGGCCCCGCACCACCACCGCCCGTGCCGGCGCCGGGCTACCCCAGGCCAGGGACGTCGGGGAGCAGAACCGAGCCGTTCGGGCCGTGATCGATGCTCGCCCGGGTGACCGGAATGTCGGCGAGGACTTGGTTGAAGTGCTGAGCCGAGCGCACCGCGACCAGCAACCGGGTCTCGGGGGGCACGGTGGCCAGCAGGTCCAGCAGCTGGCCGACGGTGACCGCAGCACCGTCGTCCCGGTCGTCGGTACGGGCCGGCTCGGAGGGATCATCCATCACACCGTCACGAACTCTCCACACAGACTCGCGGGCAACGGTCCCTAATGTCGCTATCCCTCTGTCGCTATTCCTCGCCGCGGCCCACCGCAACTCCGGTAGTACGGATCACGACCACCGGGCAGGCCGCGTGCTGCACGAGTGCTGGCTGACCGAGCCGAGCAGCATGCCGGCGAACCCGCCGTGTCCTCTGGACCCCACGACCAGTAGCTCGGCGCCGGCAGCTGCCGCCAGCAGCACCGGCACTGGTCGGCCCTCGGTCACCGTCGCAACCACCTCGATCCCTTCGCTGGCATCCCGAACGCTGGCCAGTGCCTGCATTCGGGAGAAGCGCCACCCCGAAGCCGGCTGCGGCCCGCTTCCCGTCGTGGAACCGGCGATTCGACCGGGCGCGGTCAGATCGCCAAAGACAGAAGCCGCACCAAGAGGAAGGACGGCCAGCGTGGCGGACCAGCCGCTGGCACCGGTCGGGCCCGAGGACGGTGCCGCGGTGCCCGCCGAGGACGCCGCGATGGACGAGGCCGCCGACCACGGCCCGGCGCCGGCCGGCACCGCGAGCACCGGTTCCCCGGCCGGCGCCGGCCGGTGCAGGTGCGCTTCGGCGAGGAGGAGTTCGCCGCGATCGAGTTGGCGGCCGGGCGGGCCGGGCTGACCCCGACCGGCTACGTCGGGGCGGTGGCGCTGGCGGCGGCGCGGGGAACGGTGCCGCCGGCGCCGTCGCAGAGCCGGGAGGCGCTGACCGAGCTGATGGC
>JADGOU010000478.1 GCA_017882835.1 Frankiaceae bacterium
TCTCCGAGCACTTCACCGACCTCGTTGGTGAGCCACCCCAGCGCTACACCACCGCTGGCGCATGCACCACGCCCGACGCCTCCTACGCGAGGCCAACACGACCGTCGCCGCCGTCGCCGGGCGGGTGGGATACCAGACCGAGCCCGCATTCAGCCGCGCCTTCACCCGCTGGGTCGGGATCACACCCGGCGCCTTCAAACGCGACAACACCCAACACATCCGGCCGGCGACATCCCTGCGCCACCCCACAGGCCCCGAGCCGCATTAAGCGGCAGCGACCCTGCCGAACGCACATGACCCACCCGGGCCGTCGCCTTCGATACGCATGCGCGTCTCGGAGTTGGCGGGCCAGTGACAGCCCCTGGCAATCTCGGCCGTGGAGCCGTGGAACGGATAACCCGCACCCCGCAGCAGTGGATCACCACCAACACCGCAGACTGGATCGCCAACGACCGCCAGCTACGCCGGCTCATCGCTGAACTCCGCCAAGCCGCCGACGAGCCTATCGAGCTCATGCTGCAGGCGGACGAGTCGCACTGGGGAGCACCCAATCCGAAAACGACCCGAGGTCAAACCGCAAGCTGAGGCCGAGTGCCGAAAGTCTGCCGGTGCTGCTGCGACAGGTGCATGCCGGTCGTCGAGCACCAGATGGCCGGTAGCAGATAGTTAAGCGCGCTGAGCGGGCGGGCCGAGTTGTGCGACGAAACGAGCCGCCAGCGGCTCGTTTCGTCGCACAACTAACAAGGAAGGCAGGGTTGTGATCTTGCGCTATCGGTGACGCTGACGCTCGGCTTCGGAGGCTTCACACCGAGCTGTCGAACTGGTACGTCAGCCGGCCTGCCAAGAGCCACGGCGTCGGCCATCCACTTCGTCGACTGTTGATCACGGAACGGAGGCCGACCTGGCCCGTTGATGACGTCTCTACGCCGGCCACCGATGCACTGCCCTTGCCGACGCGAGTTGAGTGGGCAGTTGATCGGATCAGCGAACGCCGGAGACGGGAGGCGGACTGAATCATGTTCCCTTGAGACCGGCACGAAGGTCACGCCGTCGGCTCGCTCGATGCTGACGCCCGAGGATGCCGGCTTCGCGGCGTCCGCCCGAGCGGTCGTACCGTCACGTCATGACCGACACGTTCTTCGCCATCAGCTACACCCCCCTGCTGCTCCCGCTGTTGTCGCTGCTCGGGCTCGGTACGGCCTGGTCCGGGGTATGGGTGGACCGGGACGCGGTGCGCGTCCAGATGGGGTGGGGGTTTCGGGCTCGGATCCGCCGCGAGTCTGTACGCACGGTCGCGCGGGACAGCGCTGCCGTCACTGGCTGGGGAGTTCACGGCTGGCGGGGCCGCTGGCTGGTGAACGGGTCTTCTGCCGGCATGGTCCGCATCAAGATCGAGCCACCCGCGCGAGCCTGGACGATGGGCGTCCCGGTACGCCTGCACACGCTTCGGCTCAGCACGACGCGTCCCGACGAACTGGTGACCCTGCTCAGCGGTGGCCGGTGACCCGACCGAACTGGTGATCCGGTCGCCGGTCGCGCTCGCCGTGGCACTGGCAGTGCCGGCGCGCTGAGAACGCGGCCGGATCTGCCGGCTTGAACATGGCTGGAGGGCGCTCCCGCCGTACGCTGGCCAAAAAGATCCAGAGGAGACGTCATGCTGGTCTCGACGATGAACGACCTGCCGGGGTACGCCGTCACCGAGGTGCTCGGTGAGGTTTTCGGCCTGACCGTGCGGGCCCGCAACATCGGCTCCCAGCTCGGCGCCCAGTTCAAGTCGTTGGTCGGCGGCGAGCTCCGGGGGATGACCACCGCACTGATCGAGAGCCGCAACCAGGTCATGGAGCGGATGGTGGACGAGGCGCGGGCCAAGGGCGCGGACGCCGTCCTGGCTATGCGGTTCGACACCAGTGAGATGGGTCCCAACTGGACCGAGATCTGCGCCTACGGCACAGCCGTGCGGATCAACCCGCTCTAGTCCGGCCGGGAGCGCAGCCCGCTGCCGCCGTAGCGGGATCGCGAGCTCCTCGGCCGCGCCCCGGATCCAGCGTCCGGGAGCCGCAGCCCGGCCGGTACTCCGGCAGGTCAGCCCCGAGCCCCGCGATCCCGGTCAGCTCCTCCCACTGCTCGCGCAGCCAGCCTTCGCGGCAGTCCACCTCGACGCCGTGTTCGACCCGCAGCAGGGTCGGGACGGTGACCAAGGTCGAGGCGGTAGGACACCGCCGGCGCGCTGTCATCGACCACCCCGGCCCGGACACCTCCGTCGGGAAGACCGGATCGTCCTGGGAGTAGACCGTCAACGAGGTACGACGCGCGAGCTCGCCGAGCACCGGCGCCACCAGCATGCAGGTGGGGCAGTCTCGCTTGACCACGAACACGATCACGACCACGAGCCCGTCCGGGAGGGGCTCGTCCGGCAGCACCGCGAAGTACCACGGCGAGGGTGAAAGCGACGAAACTCGCCTCTTCACCCACCGCGTGGTTGCTTTTGGCCGTGCTGGGGACCGAAATCGGTACAACCCCA
>JADGOU010000479.1 GCA_017882835.1 Frankiaceae bacterium
GATACGGTGATGAAGACCGTCGAGTGGCGCCCTCGCAGGCGCTGGTTTCCTGACCTCAAGGCCGAGGCGCTTGCTTGGTGGGTGAGGACGGCCTCAGACCAGAGACTCCAGTCGGTCATGCGCAGCCGGCTTCGCGGCGTCCTGTTGTGGCAGATCTTCCGCACGATCCGTCAGCGCGCACAGCCCGATACACGCGTCAAGGGGGTCGTGGAGTTCAGGATCACCGGCCGGCGAGACGGCGGCATCGACCGCTACCAGCTCACGCTCGCCGACGGCCGGTGCAGGACATCAAGACGCGGCGGACGCAAGCCGGCGTTGACGCTCAAGCTTGAACCGGTGGCGTTCCTGCATCTGGTCGGCGGTACTGCCAGCGCCCAGCGACTCTTGATCGCCGGCAAGCTCAAGCTGCGCGGCGACCTCATGTTCGCCCTGACCCTGCCCGCGGCGCTCAGGCTTCCCAGGCGCCGACGCTGATCGTACGGTGGGTCGACGACGGCCAACCGCGGCCCGCCGTAAGGTCCGTACTCCTCTCCTTCCCTCCCTCTGCGACTGCGTAGGTCAGGGTTTTGGCACCCCTCAGGCACAGCCGCTAGAGTTTGCACCACCAAAGCTTGGAGGGGGTCGGCTTCACAATGGTTGTGCTGATCATCGTCATCGTCATCGTGGTGCTCCTCGCCCTTGGCTTGTGGGCCGGGTACAACGGCCTCGTCAAGAGGCGCAACCGGACCCAGGAGGCGTGGTCGGAGATCGATGTCGAGCTCAAGCGCCGTCACGACCTCATCCCCAACCTGGTGTCGACGGTGCAGGGCTACGCCGCCCACGAGAAGGGGACCTTCGAGGCAGTGACCCAGGCCCGAGCCAACGCGGTCGCTGCCGGCGCGACGGGCGATCCGGGTCAAATCGCCCCTGCTGAGAACGCTCTGTCCGGGGCGCTGCGTTCGCTGTTCGCGGTCGCCGAGAACTATCCGCAGCTACGGGCGGTCGAGAGTTTCCTGCAGCTACAGGAGACGCTGACTGCCACCGAGGACAAGATCGAGTACGCCCGCCGCTACTACAACACCAGCGCCCGCGACTACAACATCGCGCTGCAGACATTTCCGCGCAACATGATCGCGGGGCCGTTCGGCTTCAAGGCAGTGGCGTTCTTCGCTACCGATGAGGATGAGCGTGCCGTACCTCAGGTGAGTTTCTCCGGTTCTGGCCCAGGCGCGGCCGGCCCGGCACCCTTGCCTGTCGCTGGCCCCGAGGGGCTTCCGCCTGCCGCTGGCACCCAGGGCTCGCCGCCAGCCGGCTGAGACCCCACCGAGTGGACTCGCCGGCCGATCAGACAGACTGGCCCGAGGCGATCTTCTCGAGCGCAGCGATCCGCTCCTCGATGGGAGGGTGGGTGTCGTAGAGGCGGTGATACCAGGCATCGTGGTGTTGCAACGGGTCGTCGATGCACATCGCCGCGGTGGCATGGTTCATGTTCTTGAACGGCTTGTCGTTCTGCTGCAGCTTCTTGAGGGCGCTCAGCAACCCCGCCGGGTTGCGGGTCAGCTCCACACCGCTCACATCGGCCAACGACTCGCGGCGGCGCGAGAGCGCCAGGCGAATGAGTGGACCGAAGATGAAGCCGACTACCGCGAGCAGCGCGCCGGCAACGAAGATCACGAGCACGGCCTGGTTGCCCCTGCCGCCGCCTCGTCCCATTGAGGCAAAGAACGCGCTCCGCCACAGGATGCTGGCCAGCAGCGCGGCCATGCCGATCATGGTTCCCACCACGAGCAGGAGACGAATGTCGTGGTTCTTGATGTGGCTCATCTCGTGGCTGGCCACGCCCTCGAGCTCCTCGCGGTTCATGATGGCGAGCAGTCCCGTGGTGAAGGTGATGGATGCCTTTTCCGGGCTGACCCCGGTGGCAAAGGCGTTGGGCGAGGGGTCGTCGATCACATAGACGGCGGGCTTTGGGATCCCCTCGCCGATGGCCAGGGACTCCACCAGGTCATGTAGCTGTCGGTACTGGTCTGGCTCGGCCGGCACGGCCCCCGAGACCCGAAGCACCAGCCTGGCTCCCGCGTTCAGGGAGTAGATGATCCCGCCGAAGGCCAGGACACCACAGATCGCTATGCCGACGATGACCGGGGTCCAGCCGTAGTTGGTCGGTGGGGCAGGCGGGTAGCCAGGGCTGACCGAGGGGTGAGCAACGGCCTTGAAGAGGAAGCCGCAGGCAGCTCCGAGGGCCAGCCAGATCACGAAGAACAGGACAATGAACACCACGCTGCGTCGCCTATTGCTGGCGATCTCGCTGTACACGAGCCGCATCCTACGGCACCATAGATATCCCGACTCCGGAGCAGCCAGGGCGCCTTCGCTTATTATTACGCCGGCGGTGAGCACCTCGGCGCGTAGGGTGCATAAATCCGGTCTGCGCCTTAACCTCGATTCGTCAGGAAGGTGAGTTGTCGCTCGTTTTTGGGTGAGATCGCTCGCTGGTGGTGGTGCTGGCGGCGGGTTGCGGTGTGTCGGGGTGCGCTG